>JAQZAZ010000250.1 GCA_029239355.1 Sphingobacterium sp. | reverse complement strand
GATGATTATACAACCAAGAACTAGAGGTTTTATTTGTTTAACCTCGCATCCACAAGGGGCTGCGCAAAACATTAAAAATCAAATTGAATACGTGAAATCAAAGGGTGAGATCGCGAATGGTCCAAAGAAAGTACTAGTGATCGGTGCTTCCACAGGATTTGGTATTGCATCTCGGATTTCTGCAGCATTTGGTTCTGGAGCTGCTACAATCGGTGTATTTTTTGAAAAACCTGCGGCAGAAGGTAAACCGGGGACCGCTGGTTGGTACAATTCCGCAGCTTTTGAAAAAGAAGCCCATGAAGCCGGATTATACGCCAAAAGCATCAATGGTGACGCATTTTCAGATGATATAAAAAAACAGACCATTGACCTGATCAAAAAAGATTTGGGACAGGTGGATTTAGTGGTGTACAGTTTAGCTTCTCCACGTCGTACACATCCCAAAACAGGTGTTGCGCATGCATCTGTTTTAAAACCTATACAAGAACCTTTTACCAATAAAACGGTAGACTTCCATACAGGCGTTGTTTCGGATATTACGATCCAACCCATAGAAAATGATGAAGACATCGTGAATACGGTTGCAGTAATGGGAGGGGAAGACTGGAAATTCTGGATCGAAGATCTGAAAGCTGCCGGCGTTTTGGCTGATGGAGCGAAGACAGTTGCTTACTCTTATATTGGACCTGAGCTGACTTATCCGATCTACCGTAACGGAACGATCGGCCGTGCGAAAGACGATTTAGAAGGTACTGTACCTGCTATCAATGCGATCTTAAGTGATCTTCATGGTGTCGCATATGTGTCTGTTAACAAAGCTTTGGTTACGCAATCCAGTTCAGCAATCCCTGTAGTACCTTTGTATATCTCTCTATTGTATAAGGTGATGAAAGAGAAAGGAATCCACGAAGGTACGATCGAGCAAATGCAACGTTTATTTGCGGAACGCCTTTATACAGCGGATGGCAAAGTATTGCTTGATGATAAAGGCAGAATCCGTGTTGATGACCTTGAAATGCGTGAGGATGTTCAGGCAGAAGTAGCGGCATTATGGGAGAAAGCAACTACAGAAAACTTGCCTGAAATCTCCGATATCGAAGGTTACCGTAATGAGTTTTTCAATTTATTTGGTTTTAACTTTGATGGCATAGATTACAACGCTGACACGAATGAAGTCGTTGCGGTGCCAAGCATTGAAAACTAATCTAAAAATATACGTTATTAAAAAAGGGCGACCCAATTGGATCGCCCTTCTTTAATTCGATGTTGCATATGCCCATTCTATCATTTCAGTTATCCGATGGGCAAAGGTGGGGATTTTTTTTGTAGCTTTTGGTTGCCGGCCTTGCCGGATTAGGCAAGCTTTGTCCGTTGATTATAGCATAAATTTCCTACTACTGCCAAACCAATGGACACCATTATGGCGCTGAAAGGGTAGATACCACTCATACCAACATTATTGGCTACAAAACCGATCAGCGGCCCTGTAATTCCCAAGGAGATATCGATAAATAATCCGTAAGCAGCTAATGCCGACCCTTGCTGGCGCTGGTCGACCCTTTTTATTGCTTCTACACCAAGAGCAGGGAAAACAAGTGAAAAGCCCAGACCTGTCAGTGCGGCTCCCACGAGTGTCCATAGGGGATGGACAGCCAAAGCAATGACCAGGAGACCCAATGTTTCGACAAAAAGACTGACTAAGGCAACTTTTAAACCGCCATATTGATCAATCACCTTATTGAATACAAGTCTCGTCAGAATAAAGAAAATACCAAAGACTGTCAAACATGCCGCCCCATTCTGCCAATTGAAATGCTCATAATACAGCGTCATAAAGGTTGAGATACTCCCAAAACCAAGACCACCTAAGGCCAGACATATTCCAAATGGAGCGACAGTCAGAAGCACCCGCTTGAAACTTATGGAAGCTGTCTTTTTGCGGTCCACTTGATAAGGTCTTTTGGACTTACTATAAAAATAACCCAGGATTCCTATGACGATGGTGAGTAGTGCCAACGATTCGTAATTGACATGATCCGCCATAAATACACCTAGCGGAGCGCCGATGGCAAGCGCACCATAGCTGGCGATACCGTTAAATGATATAGCCTTGGCAGCATGCTCATCACCAAGCTCCATTAAAGCCCAGTTGATGGGGCTAGCACCGACCAAACCCTCGCCAATACCGGTAAATAGCCGTGTAATAAGCAATAAACCCAGGCTAATAAAAGGTTGTGATTTGAATAAAAAGACTAGCAACAGTAAAATGCCCGAAAGTGCAAAAAAGATCATGCTGCGCAGGACAGACACTTTAGGACCTTTGGTATCCACGATCTTTCCGGCATAACCCCGGAGTAAAAAGGTCGCAATATATTGTACACTGATGACCAGTCCGGCGATAATTGTGTTAAACCCTAGAATTTGATGGATAAAAATAGGTAAGGTCGCAAGTGATAAGCCGATTGTGAAATAACCAAGGAAAGTTAAAGAAACATAGCCTAAAATCTTTTTACTGACCTCGGGAAGAGAAACTGTCATTTTAAAAAATTTTAGGCAAAAATACTTGTTTACACTTGTTTTTGGAAATTAAACTAATAAACAACTGTCTCTTTAATCTCACAATTTTTATTCAACCATTCCTGATCGAACTGTTTGGGAGAGAGCTTTTTGCCCTGATAGATATAATAGGTTCTTTCGGATTCTCCTTTTACCGGAGGACCGGGGATTTTATTGACAATTTTTTCTTCGGGACAGTCCTGAATGAGCGCTTGATGGCTATTCTGACGGGCTTTGCAGGAGACAAATGTTGTTGTTAAGATGAGGAGATATGTTAATTTATTCATGAGTTTAGTTTTATTGTATTGAATAACGACACTTACGGTCGAAGTGCGACATGATTTTACGCAATAAAACACAACTTTTTATACTATCGTTTGTTCTATAAAAGGGTTTCGTCAGATAGATGAAAAAGAGAATTTATCGCGAAGCTTGGAAATGTCAGGGCAAATTATTCAGTAATAATTATATAACAATAAAAGAAAATCATGAGAAGAAAAGCAACAGCCCTATGGAACGGGAATCTAAAAGAAGGTAAAGGAAATTTGACAACAGACAGCACAGTATTGGACCATACCCAATATTCATTTTCAACACGATTTGAGGATGGCGTGGGTACCAATCCGGAGGAGTTATTAGCTGCTGCCCATGCTGGCTGTTTTACAATGCAGCTGAGCGCATTTTTAACCGAAACCGGGTTTCCCCCCGATGAGCTCAAAACTGTATCGACCATAGTATTTGAAAATGGTGCAATCGTCCGTTCTGAACTAGAACTGACCGCTAAAATTCCTGCCATTGATGAGCCTGAATTTCAGTCACTTGCTCAAAAAGCAAAGGAGAATTGTCCTGTTAGCAAGGCATTTAATTTTGAGAAAACATTGCAGGCTACTTTGCTATAAGGTCAATTTTTTAGAAGAGTAATATCAGTTTACAAATGCAGTTAATTTGTCGAAATATTACAAATTAACTGCATTTTTTCGTTAAACTAATAAAAAGCTGTTACTTTGGCTCTGACTGGTTTATTATAATGTGACAATTGGCCAAACGTCCCGAGTGTAATAAGTCCAGCTGGTTAGGATTAGGGAACGTTAAACGAAATTATTTTGGTTCAGAAAAAGAAGAACAAGCTAAACGCTACTGCACTATTAGAAAAGAACAGGGGGGAAGGAATCGTGTTTTTACAGGAGAATGCAACGAAAGCGGAGGTAACTGTCTGCCAGTCGGGGTTACAGTATAAAATATTGACGGAAGGGGCGGGCAAAACTCCGACGAAGACTTCCAAAGTCATCTGTCATTACAAAGGTGAACTATTGGACGGAACAGTATTTGACAGTTCTTACAAACGCAAACGTCCGGAAACATTCTATATCAACGAACTTATCAAAGGCTGGCAAGAGGCGATGTGCATGATGTCTGTGGGATCGATATGGCAAGTTTACCTTCCACCGCATTTAGCTTATGGAAAGGAAGAATTACTGCCTCGAAAAGGAGGGGAATGCACCTTGGCATTTCAGATTGAACTGATCGCGATTCTATGATGGTATTCTTGAAATCGATCGCTTGCTAAACAAAAGAAGGGAGTAACCCGTATTTAAGAAAGTATATTTTCCCTTAGGAATGAATGCATAAGTCTTTTTTATGTAAAACGTGATTCCCTTAGAAAAACGTGGGCCCCTCAAAACAAATAAAAGTCCCCGGTTTTGCCGGGGACTTTTTATATCTATTTTAGAAAAACTTATAGTATAATTATTCTAATTCTTTGATTTTATTATTTATTTCAGTGGTTTTAGCTTCGTCCTGCATGAAAACATAATAGTTTTTTAGATTAGTAAGCGCATCTACATTTTTGGGTTGTAAAGCAACTGCTTTTTCTAAATAAGGTAATACCGGTTTTAGTTCAGCTTTAATCTTATCTACTTCAGTATTGTATTGCGCCTGAGTCAATTTTCTATTATTATTAACAGCATTTAGTTTTTCACGTGTTTTATTCATCAACGTGATTGCTAAATTTGTATTGGCTTCAAAAAAGTTAGGATCGATTTCCAATGCTTTTTTATAAGCAGCGATTGCCGCTTCGTCATTTTTTGCAGATGACTGTGCGATACCTAAATAATAGTTCAGACTTTTGTTTGATGGATCTTTCGCCAATTGTGCAGTAATGGCATCAATAGTCTCTTTTTCGTGACCTGTAATCAAGTTCAATTCGATGTTTTGGGTCATTGCTGCATTGTCGTCCGGATAAGCTTCAGCAGCTTTCTTGGCGTACTCAAGAGCAGAAGTTGTGTCTTGCAGCGATAAATACAATTTGGGTAGATCTACCATAATTGTTTTATGTGAAGAAAAGTCTTTTCTAGGGATTAACTCTTTGTAACGTTCGATTGCATTTTTATAATCCTTGTTGGACAATGCGGCGACACCACTGTAGTAAGTTACCAGCGTATCTCCAGGAAGGTAAGTCAATGCTTTCGTAAACGAATTATAAGAATCGGCATATTTTTGTGCTTGGTATTCCTCTGCACCAATATTGAAGTTGTATTGTCCAAGGATTTGCTCTGCAACAGTGATGTTCGCTTTGTTCGCTCCATCGGTATCCAATTGTTTTGCTTTGGCAATACCATCTTCTGCTAATTTTGCTAATTCGCTGGATTTATCTATAGTCGATAGGTTTGCATTGACCAAAGCATATACTGTCCAAGCTTCTGCATTATCTTTTGTTTTTTCGTTGATAACAGCAGCGTCGATAGCTTCCTTTGCCGATTTTAAATTAGGTAGGCCTAATTGTGCAGTACCTGCTTCTTTTAATTCCTGAAATTTTGCAAGACCAGTTTTTGCTTTTTTTACGTTACCCGTTTGGGCGAAAGAAACTGATGTAGAAACAGTACCTATTGCCGCTAATAATAATAGAGATTTTAAATTCATATCTATTTAACTG
>JAQZAZ010000249.1 GCA_029239355.1 Sphingobacterium sp. | reverse complement strand
TCGCAACAAAACATTGAAGTAGCGGATTATGGCAAGAGGTTTCAATAGTGGTAATAAACAAGAAGAAGATCTACCAAAACCAAAGTTAAATAAGGAGCTCCTATTACGGGCTTCGAAAATAATGACCTATCTAAGGCCTTATCGGGTTAAGTTTGGAATCGGAATGTTATTTTTGGTATTATCCAGTCTTTCCATGCTGGCTTTCCCCGCACTGTTGGGTGCAATGATTGATGCTGCTCAGGGGAAGCAAACGTACACCTGGCTGACCCCTGAAGTGTATTACATTGGTGGAATAGCCTTTATCATTCTATCGTTCACCTCGATCGTTTCTTTTTTTCGTATTCGTATCTTTGTTGAGATTGCTGAACGTGCCTTGGCAAAGATCCGTAAGGATACCTATCATAAGCTAATCTCCTTGCCGATTGAATTTTTTGCCAATCGTCGCGTGGGAGAATTAAATAGCAGACTTTCCGCGGATTTATCTCAGATCCAAGATACCTTGACCACCACATTAGCTGAAATTTTAAGACAATTGATCAGTCTTTGCTTTGGCGTATTTCTGCTCGTCTGGGTATCGCCCAAATTAGCCTTGATGAATCTCTGCATATTACCCGTCATCGTGGTTGCCGCAATTGTCTTCGGAAAGTTTATCCGTGAATTATCCAGACAGGCGCAGGATAAGATGGCGGAATCAAACAGTATAGTTCAAGAAACTTTATTGGGCATTAGCAATGTCAAAGCCTTTGTAAACGAATACTTTGAATTCAACCGTTACAGCAATCAGATGGACTCTGTTGTCAAATTAGCGGTCAAGGGAGCAACATTCCGTGGAGCCTTTGCTTCATTTATCATATTCTGTATTTTCGGTGCTGTTATAGCCGTTATTTGGTATGGTGCAGCTTTAGTCTCTATCCATGAGATGTCTGTTGGTGATCTAACGACATATATCCTATATTCGATGTTTGTCGCCGGGTCTATGGGTAGTTTCCCTGAATTATACGCAAACATTCAGCGCTCACTTGGCGCCAGCGAAAGGATCCTGGAAATTCTTGATGAGCCACAGGAAAACATCAAGGTTGAACCGAGCTGCAAAGATATCAGCAAGAAAATGAGCGGAGATCTCCGTTTTGATCATGTTGCATTTGCGTACCCTAGTCGTCCAGATATTGAAATTCTCAAAGACATTAATTTTACGGCCAATGCTGGCGATAAAATTGCAATCGTCGGCCCGAGCGGCACCGGAAAATCAACCATTGCTTCTTTAATACTTCAGTTCTATACCAACAATAAGGGAGAAGTACTTTACGATGGCAAGCCTGCCACAGACTTCGACCTCTGCGATATACGAAACCAGGTAGCGATTGTACCACAGGACGTTTTGCTATTTGGCGGAACAATTCTTGAAAATATCGCTTATGGCAAGTTAGATGCCACGGAAAATGAAATAACTGAAGCCGCCACACGGGCCAATGCACATCAATTTATATTAGGTTTTCCTGAAGGTTATGATACCATCGTAGGAGAACGCGGTGTGAAGCTGTCTGGCGGACAACGTCAACGCATCGCCATCGCCCGCGCACTACTCAAAGACCCCGCTATTTTGATCTTAGATGAAGCGACGTCCTCTTTAGATTCAGAATCCGAACGTCAGGTTCAAGACGCTTTGGAAGAATTAATGCGTGGCCGTACATCCGTTATCATTGCCCACCGTTTATCGACGATTGTTGATGCCGATAAAATTATCGTGGTCGAAAATGGTGTCGTCTCGGAAAGCGGAACACATTTCGAATTATTACAGAAAGAAACCGGATTGTACCGCCACCTCTATACCTTGCAATCCAAACAGCAAAAGGTAGATATGTAAAATTTTGTTAATTATTGATTCTTTTTAAACAAATTGTGCTAGTGATTGTTCATTTGGTATTATACTTGATTATCATTTGAATACACAATAAAATAGAAGAATTATGAAAAATAGCAAAAATGGATTAGTGGCATTTGCTTTGGTAGGATTGGCTGCGGGAGCTGCTGCATGGTATCTTTTAGGAACCGATGACGGGAAAAAACAATTAGATCGTGCAAATGATGGCATTAAAAGCTTAACTAAGTCATTGAAGGATCTTTCGAAAAAAGAAGCTAGAAAAGCACAAAAATTAGCGAATAGAGCATCCGCTGAGCTGGATAACTTAAAATCAAAAGCGCAAGCTGCTTTCAGCAAAGCTACCGATGATGCCGATGCACTGAAAAACAAAGCAAAAGAAGCTGGTAGAGAAGCATTGGACCACGCAAACAATGCAGCACAAAATTTAGCAAGCAAAATCGACAACACTACCGATGCGGCTAAATCAAAAATTTCTAATACATAAGTAAAAAAAACATTTTTTTAAGAATTGATGGTTTGGCCTCCTCCTGGGGTTAAAATACATTTGTATCTTTGCGGAATATGACTTTACTGCAACAGGTAAAAACTTTAATTCTTAAAGACATCATTCTGGAATGGCGGTCAAAATACGCCATAAACGGAATCCTACTATATGTCGTATCTACTGTATTTGTTTGTTATCAAGCATTCAAATCAGTAGATACCACAGTTTGGAATGCATTGTTTTGGATTATCTTGTTATTTGCATCCATTAATGCCATCAACAAGAGTTTTGTTCAAGAAAACCCCAACCGGCAACTGTACTACTACGCTTTAGTCGATCCCCGGGCAATTATCCTCGCCAAAGTCATTTATAACATGTTATTGATGACCATCTTGGCCACCATAGCTTATTTCGTTTATTCTACCATATTCAAAAATCCCCTCGGGGACCCCATCTTATATTTTATTTCAGTTGTTTTAGGCAGTATCAGTTTTGCCAGTGTATTTACCATGATTTCTGGCATCAGCTCCAAGGCCGGGAATAACAGTACACTAATGGCCATTTTAAGTTTTCCGGCTATAATCCCCCTGCTTATCGTTTTGATCAAACTCTCCCGCAACGCAATAGAAGGCCTAGAAAGGGCCGCCAGTTCAAAAGAAATAATTGTATTACTTGCAATTAATGTAATCACGATCACTATTTCTTTATTGTTATTTCCGTACCTTTGGCGAGATTAAATTTAGAATTGAAAACAAATTAAATTCAATTTACCATGAGAAAAAATTGGTGGAAAATATTAGCTGTCACAATAATTTGTGCAGTCATTATCAACGGTCTTTTGGGCCCTGTCCCCCGCCTATTTATCCTTCACGAAAGCATCCGAAACGTCTATTTCCACGTTCCGATGTGGTCTGCAATGATCGTGATGTATCTGATTTCTGTTATTTATAGTATCAAATACCTCAATACAGGAAAACAAGAATACGATTTAATGGCTATAGAAGCTGTTAATACAGGTATTACCTTTTGTTTTTTTGGCTTGGCAACCGGAATGTTGTGGGCCAATATCACATGGGGCGAACCATGGCCTAATGACCCGAAACTAAACGGTTCAGCGATAGCCACTTTAATGTACCTAGCCTACCTCGTATTACGTAATGCGCTCGAGGAAGAACAAAAACGAGCTAAAATCTCTGCTGTTTACAACATTTTCGCATTTCCGATCATTATTGTATTGCTTTATATTCTTCCGAAAATGACAGATTCCCTTCACCCTGGAAGCGGCGGAAATGCTACTTTTGGCCAGCTACAAATGAGCAATGAGCTTCGCCCAACATTTTATGCTGCAATGATCGGATGGCCCATGATCGCTTTTTGGATCTGCTCTCTTCGTTATCGAGTACGTTTATTGGAAAGAAAACAGCAGGGAATAGAATCGTAAGAATAAATAGGTAAATATTTCAGTTTTTAAACGGATAGACAACCCCAGTAAAGCGCACACGCGTATAACAAAACTGGAAATATACATATACCATAACACTTCCATAAGCTTATAGAACATAAATGGCAGTGGCACAGATAAAGAAATTAAATTTAGATGGAACCAAAATTAATCGGGTTCACATCGAACATTAAAGACAAAGAATAGGATGAAAAAAATAACATTATCAATTGCATTATTAATTTTATCAACTTTAAGCACCTTTGCACAGGATGACGTTGATATGGCAACGGGATTGCGTAGTGAAGGCAAAATCTATGTGGTTGTTCTCGTGATGTTGGTCATTTTTCTAGGTTTGGCTTTCTTCCTTTTCCTGCTTGACCGACGCATTACGAAGTTGGAAAAAAAGAATAAATAGTATACTTGTCGCATACCATGATTATAAGTCAGTTCAGAAATTATACACCAATAAATATTCTATTTTTATCCCTTGTGGGTTTTGTATTATGTCTTGGCATATTCCTGCACCTTCCGGATAAACTGGATTCTGTCATTTTTGAACCCGCACTTGGCAATCTACTGGGGGAAAACAATTTAATCAACCTTTCTCCGGCAACAAACGTTTTTATCACACTCGTCCTGACCATTTTTCAGGCAACCATACTCAATCGGATCACAAGCCATTTCAACTTACTGGGGAAACCTAGTTTTTTGGTCGCGCTGATGTACATGACATTAGCCAGTTTATTTTTACCTTTTTTGGTTCTGTCGCCTACACTTATTTGTAACTTTATTTCGATCTGGATGCTGAGCAAATTACTCTCGTTGTATCGTCAGACAGATGTGAAAGCGGAAATGTTCGACCTGGGTATGATTGTCGGCATAGGAAGTCTCATTTACTTTCCTTTTTTAAGCATGTTTTTCTTGCTGTGGATCAGTCTGCTCATATTCAGACCCTTCAACTGGCGTGAATGGATCACACCACTTTTGGGATTGGCCACAGTCTATTTTATACTTGCGGTCATCTACCTATGGGTAGGCAAAATGGAACTATTTTACACGATATGGTTGCCGTTTACTTATAAATTCCCTACGGCTATCCGTATTCAATTACTCGATTACTTGGTGTTGGTACCCGTACTCTTTACGCTGATCCTTTTTCTGTTGATCCTTAAAGATAATTTTTTCAAAAGTATTGTCCACATCCGAAAGTCCTTCCAATTGTTGTTTTTCATGTTATGTCTGGCTGTGGCTTCCTTTTATTGGAACAAGAAATTGACCGAGGCTCATTTTTTACTCTGTGCTCCTCCAATCGCCATTTATATGGCATATTACTTCACCTATGCCAAAAAGAAATGGTTTTTTGAGATTATATATGCCATCATCGCCCTCACAATAATATACTTTCAGTTTTTCTAACAAACTGTACAGCAAGTGTTTAACCTTTTTTAACAAAATCGGCTTAACAAGCTCATAAAAATTGAATAGTTTTGTATGCGAATAAAAGCAAAGAACATTTAATTACAGGAGTCAAAGAACTCAAAGATTTCACTAAAAACTAAATAAACATTAGTTTCTCAATTTTATAGGTTGACCATGCAGAAACGCTTTATAAGCTCTCTAAGAAATAAATCACTCCAACTGTTGTTAGCAGGTGGAATTTTAGCTAGTTCTACTACCGCATTTGCC
>JAQZAZ010000051.1 GCA_029239355.1 Sphingobacterium sp. | reverse complement strand
ATTTTTGGGTAATTTGCTAGATCTTATTAAAAATGGCTGCCCTTTATCAAGCTTTTGTCTGCGCAACTTGAGAACAATGCTGTTGCTAACTTCTTTTAAATGCTCTAAATTTCTCATAATACCACATTAATACTATCTAAAAATAGCAATTTTTCGGGCCAATACCTTAGCCTTGTCGATCAATATAATACCCAAGTAATTTTCTACGCTTCCATCCAGAGACATCCGTCATGCTTTCTATACAGGATTCCGACCAGTCAAAATCAAATTTAAAGCTCATACCTAACAAACTATTTAATTCATCAGCAAGCTGGATTTGTTCTCGTTCCCTTAGTTTTGGCCCATAGTACATGAAAATCCATATTTATCCCAATTATTTTCCATAGATCTTGGATTCACTCTTTGTTCAATGCTCTTTTTGATCTAAACATAACATAGCCAATCAATGGAAATACGCCGGAAAGAATAACATAAATGCATTGAGCTTGGAAACCGTAGTTGAGATTTAATAAAAAAGGTATTCGCATGTTCCAATAACAGAAACCAATGTGCGTTTAGGCACTCGTCCCGAAAACTTCCATTGAATGACTCCTAAATACTCCAGTTTTTTGGGGAGGGGTCAGTGGGTTATACAGAATGTGTGTAGCCCTTTTTGATAGGTATAAAGTAAGTTGTAATTTTGTCTCAAACACACCTGTTTGAGAATGGCCAGACCTAGGCCAGTACCATCCGAGGTATTATCTTTATAAAATCTTTCGAAGATCTTATTGGGATCAAGTTCCGGTTGAACGCTACTATTTGAAAAATGGAGGCTATTGCCGTGCAACCTAATATCAATCTTTCCGCCATCAAAATTGTGGCGTATAGCATTGCTGAATAGATTGTTAATGAGTATTTCGATCAGCGATCTATTGGCATAGACCACCGCCTTGTCAAGCTCCACTGTAAGCTGTAGTTTTCTTTCCTGTATAAACTCTTGAAAGTAAACAATCTTGTCTTTAATCAATTTTTCCAAATTAATATGTTCTTTACTCTGAAGTTGATTATTGTCGATTTTAACAAGTAGGAGTAGAGACTGGTTTAGTTTAGTAAGCTTGGAAGTAGCCAGATAGAGATCTTCTAAAATTTCGCTATCTGCTTTCTGCAGTGAATTTGACTGCAACAGGGTATCCAACTTTGAATTGATAACGGCCAAAGGAGTCATCATTTCATGGGAGGCATTTTCAGTAAATAATTTGATCTCCTCGTAGTCTGATTTAATTTTCAATGTGACCTCCATCATGGCATCATTTAGCTCTTTAAATTCTTCAGTTTTAGTTTCGATGGGTTTAAATGCTTCATCTTTGTTGATATTGAAGGTTTTAATGTTGTGGAGCAGTTGCTTGAAAGGTAACCACGTCTTTCTGATAAGTATGCGGTTGACTAGCCACAGGAACATAAGTAATATCAATACGGGCAATAAGATGATGAGAACAATACTTTTAATCTGTTCTTGACTTTCAAATTTTGAAGCAATGATTTTTACTTCATAGGGTTTGCCATTTAAAAGAACTTGTGTTTTTAGGTATCTGCCCGATTCCTGGTGCTTTTTTTTGGGATTGTAAAAATTTGTATCCGCAAATACTTCACGTTTATTTGCGATTTTTTGCAACTTTTTATACTCCAAAATGACTCCGTCAAAACCTTCAGGTGATGGAAGAATATTTTTTACATGAGCAAAATCTTTGACTTCAAGCAATTCTTCATAGAGGTGATCTTCTATCTCCCTATTGATATACTGTCCAAGCGTTTGATAAAATAGAATTCCTATGGCCAATAGGCCGGTCAACGTGATACTTGCCAAAATCCGGTTATAACTCGTAAATAGCTTCATCTGTCGGTGAATTTATAACCTACTCCATATACCGATTGAAAATATTCTTTACAGCCAGCCTCTGTTAGTTTTTTTCTGACATTTTTAATATGTGTATATATGAAGTCCAAACTATCGGCCATATCTGCATCATCGCCCCAGATATGTTCTACGGCAGCAGATTTTGAAATCACTTTATTTTTATTGGAAACAAAATAGAGCAATAGATCAAATTCTTTTTTGGTTAAATACACCAATCGTTCATTCACTTTAACTTCCTTATTGCTGGTGTCGATTTCCAATTCATTGTATGTGACAATATTATTCCCATTATAGTTTCTTCTCCTTACGATAGCCATTATTCGAGCATACAGTTCCGATAGATGAAAGGGCTTAATGAGGTAATCGTCAGCACCTAAACTTAAACCTTCAATTTTTTGATTTAAAGAATTTCGTGCTGAAATAACGAGTACACCATCGCTTTTATTTAATTTCTTGAGGTATTTGAGAAGTAATATGCCATCTCCATCAGGTAGTGTTAAGTCGAGTAAAATACAGTCATAGTTATAGATGGATATTTTTTGGTATGCCTGATCGTATGTCGATGCCCAGTCACAGATATTCCCTTCAGCAGCAAGATATTGCGCTATACTTTTTCTTAAACTTTCTTCGTCCTCTACAATCAGAAATTTCATAATGTAAATATGCTGTTAAAAAATGAAATTGATAAATTTTTTCATAAAATAGGGCACAAGTTCAACATTCCTTCAGAATCTCTTCATTTCTTTATCCTGTTAAATGAAACACGCGAAAATGAAGAAGCTGTTATTGGTAAGTGACCAGGAGATTATCAGATAGCCAACGACTAAGCATATCTCTTAAATTCTGTAAATATGTTAATTAAATCTTTGAAGACCAATTTTTCGATCCATAATACGAGGCATATATATGTTACGGATAACTATTTAAAATTCAGCTGTTCATTATTTCTCGTTCCGCTGCTTTTATTGACAGGCATCATTATATTTCTCTATAAAGAAGATGCTTTAAGCATTGATCACTATATCCGGATTCAAAAAGATTGTTTCTATTTTTTGAACGCAAAATTATCCCAGTATTCCATTATTCTATTTAATCTCACCCAACTTGGCGACGAGATCGTCATGTTGTCATTATTAAGTGTCTTTGTACTTTATGCTCCTAAAGTGTGGGAGGCTTTAATATCTGCCTCACTTGTTTCATGTATATTCTCCTGCTTATTAAAAAAAATATTTGCAGTACCAAGACCAGCAGCAGTATTTGACCATCATACCTTCGTCATTATCGGCAAAACATTAAATGGACATAATAGTTTACCTTCTGGACATTCCATCACTGCTTTCACGATATTAACTATACTGCTATTTGCTTTTATGCCCAAGAAGTTAAACTATAAAATATTGTGGTATTTATTTATTATCAGTCTCGGATTGATTGTGGTATTATCAAGGGTCGGTGTAGGAGCACATTATCCGTTAGATGTTATTATTGGTGGTACTATTGGTTATATCTCAGGACTTTTAGGTATTTTTATCAATGAAAAGTATACGGTCTGGACGTGGATCAGCAATAAGAAATACTATCCGATTTTTATCTCAGTTTTTTTGATCTGCAGTATCTGTATTATCAATAAAATAAGGAATGAAAATTTATTTGTTTTCTATTTAGCATTAATGAGTCTAATCATTTCTCTATATAAGATCATCCATGTTTACATTAAAAAATAATTTAAAAATAGCTCATTTTGCTTTATTGATGAGTGTTCTTAATTTTTTATTCTTTCATTACGCGTTTTTCACCTTTGTCTTCGATCATGTTGATTATAATAGTCTGAGCGGAGGGCTGCTCGTCATGAGTTTAATGGTACTCATGTTAGTGCTTAATGCTTTTGTTTTTTACCTGATCTGTTTTCTAACCGGTTATTTTGGGAAGGTCTTATTGCTTTTATTCTTTAATATCAATGCTATTGCCGTTTACTTTATCAATACTTTCGGTGTTATTATAGATAAAACGATGATCGGCAATATACTGAATACCAATTATGCTGAATCTAGTAGTTTCTTTTCTTTAAAACTGCTATTTTATGTACTCATACTGGGGGTTATTCCGAGTATTTTCATTATTAAGACAAGTATTGTTCAAGTAACGTGGAAAAAATTTGCCATCACCTCGTCGTTAACTTTAGTGTTTATTCTTGTTCTGATCCTTGCAAATGCGCGTAATTGGCTTTGGATTGATAAAAACTCAAAGGTTTTGGGTGCACTGGCAATGCCATGGTCATATTCGGTTAATACCGCTCTTTTTTATAGTGACAAATATAAGAGTAACGAAAAGGAGCTTGTACTGCCAGATGCAACGATAAAAGATCATCAGAAATCGGTAGTGGTTTTAGTCATTGGTGAATCGGCAAGGCGGGAAAATTTTTCTTTATATGGTTATCATAAAAATACGAACCCATTGCTTTCGAAAGTCCCTAATCTATTTCATTTTGATGCGAACTCCACTGCAACGTATACTACTGCTGGTGTAAAATCTATATTGGAGCATACCAATACGGATAAGTTATACGAGATCTTGCCCAATTATCTATATCGCAATCAGGTCGATGTCGTCTGGAGAACATCCAATTGGGGTGAGCCACCTGTGCACATTAAGGAATATCAAAATAGAGAGGCATTATTTCCAAATTGTAAAGGTGAAGGATGCGATTATGATGAGCTGCTATTGTCAGGACTTAAGGAAAAGATTTTATCCAGTAAAAAGGATAAAGTATTGATCATTGTACATACAAGCACCAGTCATGGACCTACTTATAACACGAAATATCCGGCTCGATTTGAAATTTTTAAACCTGTATGCAATAGTGTTGATTTAGGTAAATGCTCGCAAAAGGAACTGATCAATGCTTATGACAATACGATTGTCTATACGGATTATTTGCTAATGAAGATCATCGAAGATTTAAAGCAATTGAAGGAATATCATAGTGCCATGTTGTTCGTATCGGATCACGGTGAATCTCTAGGTGAAAACAATCTATACATGCATGGTGTGCCGATGAGTATTGCACCAAAAGAACAGTATGAGATACCCTTTATTGTTTGGGTATCTGATGGTTCTAAACAGGTAAAACCGAATAATATGCTAACACAGAATCATGTGTTTCATAGTGTTCTGAATTTTTTAAATGTGCAGAGTCCTATTTATAATGATCGTATGAGTATTTTTAAGTGATTTAAATAATGCAGTTCACAGCACAATGAGGATAAACCGGCAATCACTGATAATACTGAAAGCAGACATCTAACAGCAAATCTCTACCTTTTTTGTACTTCCTCTTTACGGGTGCCAACGCGATAATAAGGAAACTCCAGGCAATATTCCTTCTTTACCTCCTCCAAAAAGACAGCAAGAGAAGAAGCACTTTGTCTGACACTTATTACACTTGGAGTTTTGTTAATGGTTACCAGGGTAGAGCGAATAATTGCGCAATTACAAAAAGAGCAATTCTTGAGTGTAACTTTTCGTGATCCCAATTTCCATCAGATTGAAAATCTCGAAAGTGCTTTACAGACAAAAGGGCTCATTTTAGAACGTATTGAAATTGCTAAAGACGACGATCATTTGATAGTATTATTTAAAGTATCTGGTAAAAAAGAGCTTCTGGTAGAGATGAGCGAAACACTTGCCACGCGACCAGAAATCATCAGTTTTTCTTAAATGCTTTCAAGCTGGATATATTGGGGCATACTGACCCCTCAAAAATAATTCAGGGTGTAATTCCGGAGCATCTTGTCCCCCTGGTTATTTGATTTATTTGGGGATAAGATTTTTAAGAGTTATAGTTAGTACAATCTCCATGACCTGTTTATTCTCCTCTTCTAGGGTTCCAGTTTTTCGAGACCTTCGCAAAATATAGTTCAGCGGAGATATACATTTCTTCACTGTCGATCGTACTGGTGTAAACAGAATAAGAGCGTTTAATATTATTTAAGGCGGATACTGATACCGCAGCGAATATTTAAATGTCAGTTACGAATACTAAATCATTACTCACGAATAATAATTAGTCAAATAAATAATTAAAGTTTTTTTCACTTTTACTTTCATATAATAAATGCATGTAAAAAAACATGTTATTGTTCAACTAATAAATTAAAAACAATGAAAAAATTAATGATGAGTCTGGTAGCGATGGCTATGCTATCATCTGTTGCTTCAGCTAAGACAGGGACAACAGCAGTAAAAGAAAATGCAAGTGTGAGAACAACTACCCACCGACTTGCCAACAATGCAGTTAAGGTTATTAAGGAAACTACGGAAGCTGAAGGTGCATTCCTCCGCTGTAATTTTAAAGTAAGCATTTATAGTTGTGATGGCGTTCTGTTAGATAGTTACACCTTCACTTCAAATGCTAGTAATTGTAGCCAATTTTTCGCGGCGATGCATGATTGGGTTGCAAACAACTAAACTTTTTGTTTATGCTTATACATAAGACAAAAGCGGGGCCAAGGTCCCGCTTTTCCAATCTAATCACCATGCATAAATATTACATATTCTTTATATTTCTAAATATATACCGTCGGAAATGGCTACTTTTAAGGAAGAAGTCTATTATGATGGAATGGTAAAGATAGCTGTTCGTAATTCGACTCCACAAGCCAAGCAAGAGTTCAACAAGGACGTCAACAATGAAGTCGCTTCCTCTTATTATCCATGCCAATCGGCTCCGGCAGAAGGTATAATAAGGTCTTTGGAGGAAGTGAATTATAAAACCTGGTCTACAAATGATACGTTTCAAGACCAAGAGCTCACAATCTCAAAAGTTTTTTGTAATTTTTGCTATCGTTTTGGTACAATGAAGCCTTGCGACGGTAAAAGAGAGTGATGACCTGGAAAAAAAACAATAGATATGGATCATATTCAAACATCGGAATGGTTTTGGTCAATAATAAAAAAGGCAGACCGTAATAAAGAGAAGTTAAAAGAAATTCTTAGTTCTTTTACAAAAGAAGAAGTTATCAGATTTCAGGAAAACTTTATGGAAGTTTCAGTCGAATTGCAAGATAAACCATATACCGATTATATGGAAGAATCCGAAGACGGCGTGGAAGATATTGCGAATTGGGTCGTTAGTAATGGGCTGGATTTATATTTGTCAGTTACTGAAAATCCAAAAAAAATACCCTATAGTGTTAACGAATTTACAGATCAAATTCTTTATGGTATAGCCGATGAAATTTGTATAGAAAAATATGGAGAGTCGACAGGTATTTATTAAACGTCTGATTTTAATATCACTACCAAGTTGCTAAATATATGATTCATTCTTCATTAATCTAATGATCACCGCCCGAATAGATCCACATCGGCTCTGTTTGGCCAGCTCGTTCAAAGCCGTTCTTTTTATAAAAGTCGATAGCTTTACCGTCAGCAGTAAGCATCTGCATATGAAAACCCTTATAAATCTCTTGCATTTTATCCATAATCAAACGACCAATCCCTTTTCCTTGATAGGAGGGTAGCACTAGTAAATGCGGATAATATACCACGAGATACCCATCGGAAATGGCGTTCCCTAGGCCTACTAATGTTGTGCCATCCCAGGCAGTAACCAGAGAATGCGAATTTAAGAGGGCTTTCATCAGTAGTTCTGGTTTTTCCGCTGCACTCCATTTATTGGCTTTGTACAGTTGCAGTATGTCGTTTGCGTCCAAATCTCTATTTACGCTAAGGCTTATGTCCATATATTATTCCGTGGTTTTCGTTAGTATATTTAAGTAAATGTTCTTCGTCCGTAAATATGCAAACATGTGAAATAGCAGATTACAAACTGTAAAAAACAAATTAGATTTTATTCCTTGTCAAATTTTCCGATATATTGCATACCGAGCATATCGGCAACTTTTTCACCATGTATTTCAATTGTGCCTTTTACAACGAGTACAAGTATGGAATGAGCTGTGATCATTCTCAGCTCTTCAACTTTGAGAATCATCTTTTCGGCAATGTTGTAATCTTCTATTTGGAGAATCAGTATTTCGTCAAGTTTTTCGCTTTTTGAAGTATGGTAATAATTCAGTTTTAAAATATCCTTTTTATTTAGTGCCGCTTGTTGGAGAATATTCTTTTTATCAATTTTATTGTCTCCTATCCATAGATAATGAACCTCATAATCTGATAAAGACCGGTCAGAAAACTGAGCCAATTCTCCAATGTACTTTATCGTTTCAGAACGTGAAGCATCTTTTTCATCTAGGTCATTGTCTTCAAAAGCTACAACAGAGTTAAAACCAATGAAACTATGTCCTCTTAATAATGTTTCTAACTCATTTTTATCTACACTAATATCATTTGCAATGGTTTTGATATTTAGAGAGTTCTTATAATATTTCATTATCATGAGATCTTCATCATAGTTATCCAAATGAATTTCCTTGCAAAAATCACAGCGTAACTCCGGATTTGGTTCTTTATCGTCCTCTCCGTTTCCGGTTGGTGGTTCGTTGTCATAAACAGACCATGCTTCCAGATAGTCATTTTGATCCAGATATTTTTTTAATTCTTTCTCCGTTTTAAACTTTCCGAACCATACATGTATTTTTTTCATCCTGTGATGTAATTTAAGAATCTGAATTAGCAATGGTAAAGATAAAGCATTTTTGTATAGAAATTTTCCCCTTAATTACCTGAGAAACATCCTTGGGTATATTGGCTACGGTTGGAAGCAACGGATAGATTAACTAGATTTAATTTCTACAAAACTTCTTATATGAAATTTCCATCTTTGTTATTACTATTGGTCGGATTTTGCTGCCTTAAGCGAAGCATTGCCCAAAACAATACTTGCCCCTTATTTTGATGTGTATGCGCAGTATCCTAATAAGTTCCCTTTTCAAGTTAGCGATTATGAATAGATTATAAAGAGGATTGGTTACGGTTTCCGGTAACCAGCTATTCTTTCAAATCCATACCTTAGCCTTACAATTTGTAATAATATTGAAAGGGCAATATGTAACAAGCTGATGGCCTCAGTTGTCATTATTACAGTTCCACCTTATAAAATATCGTATGAAAAGTTCATTATATATTATTTTACTACTGTTTGTAAGCACATTGTCCCAACAGCTTTTTGCTCAGAGTACATCTGACAGCATCGACCATTTCATCAAACAGAAAATGAAACAGATGAACATTCCCGGGCTTCAGCTCGCCGTTATCAAAAATGGCAGATTAGAAAAGTCGGCCTATTATGGTTTTTCTAATATAGAACATCATGTTGCAACAAATTCAAAAAGTACATTTTCAATCAACTCGATGACGAAAGCGTTCGTTGGAGTAGCGATCATGCAGTTACAGGAACGGGGAAAATTAAAGGTGGACGATGCAATCTCGAAATATATCTTAGATATTCCTGACGAATGGAAATCTATTACCATCAAGCAATTGTTGAGCAATACTTCCGGACTTCCCAATAACATTGATGAAAAAGAGCAGGTCCTTGGTGATGGCACAGAAGATAGAAACTGGGAAATTGTGAAGAAACTCTCTATGCAATTCAAACCTGGAGAGCGGTTCAGCTATAACCAGACCGGATATTATATTTTGGGAAGAATTATCACGCAATTGAGCGGTAAGCATTTCACAAATTTTATTGAAGACAACCAATTTAAGGTCGCAGATATGAGTGCTACACAGTTTGGCGACTCCAATGACATAATTCCAAACAGTGCCGGAGCTTATTCTACCATTGTCAATATTGATGGAAAATGGATCAATGACGGAAAACTGCATAATGCATTCGCCATTTTCCCACTTTTCTTCAGAACTGCAACAGGTATTATCTCGACCTCCGAGGAGCTGGCCAAATGGCTGATCGCATTACAAAGCGGAAAGCTGTTAAGAAATAAGAATAGCGTGAAGGCATTATTCACTTCCGTAAAACTGAACGACGGCCATATCGACGGCTTTAATAAACTGACCAATGGCTATGCCTTGGGATGGCCAACCGTGGTCAGAGATGAACATCCGGCCGCAGCTCCTGTCGGGGGGATGCGCTCGGCATTATTTGTATATCCTGAAGATAATCTGTCTATAGTCGTTCTGACGAATCTTCAGGGGGCCAACCCAGAATGGTTTATTGATGAGATCGCAGGATATTATTTTCCAGATATGAAGGTAAAAAATGGTTTCGGACTAAGTAAAAACCTTAAACTACTACGCCAGGGACTTATTAAAAATAAATTTCAAAACAGTTTCAAAATTTATTCTAGGATCAAGTGCAACAATAAAGATTTCGAGTTGTCAGAAGACGAGATCAATTCCTGGGGATACCAGCTTATAGAACAAAATAAGAAACGAGAAGCGTTACAGGTTTTTCAATTAAACACCTTACTGTTTCCGAATAGTGCAAATGTCTATGATAGCTATGCTGAAACACTGGAGTTGGAGGGAAATCGCAAAGAAGCTATCATCAATTACAAGAAATCTCTTGAACTTAATCCTGAAAACAGTCATGCCCGCCAATTTTTGGAAAACAAAAAATGAGTGAATGCTAAATTTAGAAATTCATAGATGCGAATATTTGAAATGCTAAAATAATCCCTCAATGCATAGCTGCACTGTGAGTTAATTTGCCAAGTATTACGAGAACCTATAGCTTTATTTATGTAACAATCCGAATAATTATTCTTCAATCTTATTGAATATTGATAAATAGTATTTATCTTTAAACAAATATTATTTATCCTATGCGGCTAATCATAGACGTATCAGGTTAACCAAAAGCCTAATCTATGCATATTATACAAAAGCTTAGCACTTATTTAAACGAGAAATTTGAAACACTAATTTATCAGTACCCTTTTGGCTCTTCTTATTAACGCTGCGGGTTTTAAATTCTTTAATCAATATACAGCTCTGTTGTATGGACTGTTTTCGGGATTAATGTTGGTTCATTTTTTTTTAAATTGGCTCATTGATAATTTCATCACCCTATGGCCAATGGGATTTTTTACTTTTTGTATAGTTTTTGAATTTGCATATATGCTATTTGATCAGGTTCATCTGAAAGATGATTGGTACTTTCTACCATTGGCGGTTCTGTTAGGCGGAGTTGCTGTGGTAGCCATTAGTATCTTGATCATATTCAAAAAGATCACTCTTCGAAAGACACTTTCGAAAGCGTTGTATATAAGCGCTATTTTTCTCTTTTCAACAGTCTATTCCTACGGGTTCTTATCACTTATAAACATTTTTAATGCGCGGCAAGTCGTTACATGGGAGCGTGCTAAGGTAGGTTTACCATCCTGGGTAATTACTTTTGGAGGAAATTACAATGATGCCGTATTTGAGAACAAAGAATGGGGAGATCGGATGATGAATCTATTTTTTATAAAATGGGAAGGTGATTTTCCGAATCCGCCAACGACTGTCGAAATAAAAATTTTTAAAGGCAACCTGGGAAAAGATTATATGCTCAAAACGTATGATAAAGATGAAAAAAATGAAGCAAGGCAAATCGACTAACATGGACAAAATTATATATCTTGACAATAACGCATCCACTCCAATGGATCCTAGGGTATTAGCTGAAATGATGCCCTATTTGACAGACAAGTATGGTAACGCAGCAAGTCGTCACAAGCTAGGTAAATATTTAGATACTGCGGGTACAGAAGAGCAGGAGACAGATTGCTGATCTCATCGATACCAATGTAGAAGAGATTTTCTTCACCGCCGGTGCCACTGAAGCTAACTTTCAAAGTTGCCAAATTGCGTATATTTAAGAGTTATGTGACATAGTTATAAATCAAGTACTAAATGGAACAAAGAGAATTTTCGAAATTAATACTTAAATTCCTGGAAGGAAATTATCCACAGTTTGCTCAGACAATAAAATTTCAAGATGACGAATCTTTTGATTGTTATTTGAAAAGTGAATCCGGAATATTTTCAATTTGGATTGCAACATATAATACTGAAATAACTATTGGAATTGAAGATCCAAATGGAGAAACAGATATTCATAGTCATATTCCATGTTATGGGTTAGATGATTTAGGAGCTTGCGTCGCAGAATTATCATCATTTATTGAAAATATTAAAGCTGACAATTTAGTTTTATATCAAGATGAGGATGGAAAATATAATTTGATAGGATCATTTGAATTTGAAAACCTTGATAACTGTAAAAAGTTTTCCTGGAAGATTAATCACGACGTCACAGAATAGCAGTTTTTTCCCTTCCACCCGAATATACACATCTGATAAAGTATTATTCGCTCATTATTATTCGTAAGTTTTAATGCCTTTGAAAATATTAATGCCTGATATTTTGGTTAGGCGGGCTTCGCGACATACCTTAAAAGTACTGGTTTCAACTTCTATGGTACTCATTGGAAATTATTGTTAACGATTTCTTTGGAAGTTTAATTACTTTACGCACTGTCCTGCTTGTAATTTTTAGAAAATGTAGAGAACTGAAATCTCAACTCAAAATCAGGTTATGGAATTAAAAGATTTAATTTATGAAGTGATTCTTTTAATGTTCAGTATATCTCTCCAATAGATTAGAAATAGTTGGCATATTTTCTAAAAACCAGCATGGTTGTTCTGATAAGGGTAAAAACTCCATTATGTTTCCATTTAGGATAAATATAAGATCTCGGTGTTCCATTTCCGATGTATCGATTATCTTTAAGCTATCAAACATAAGAAAGCGTCTGTCTACTTGATGTAAGTTTCCAAAATAGTTATCTCTCAATGTAAGGGGATCAACATTGTGACCACCTTCTTTTGCCCTTATAAGTACACGGTCGGAGGAGATATCAACATTATCCAGGCCGAAGAAAACCATATGTAAATAATATCCAGCATCCTTAAATCTCTGCAAATGCTCCCAGCTATTATCCTGAGAAAAATGACCTTCATAAGCGAAGTCGATATTATTGGAAATAGCATTATTTACTAATGATTCAAAAGTAGAATCAACAAAATCTGACGCTTGTGAATTTAATTCTCTTTGAACGCGGATACCAGACTTCCATAATTCCGACCTTTTTTGGAGGTAGAGTTTGTCACCGTCGAAAACATTTTGCAAATGCGGAGGAAAATATATTGGGCCAATTGTAGACTTTCCTGCACCATTAGATCCAGTGATGACGAATAACTCAGGCATTAGATGAGATTAAATCGACGTCTAAGATTTATAGCTTCTGATTTATCCAAAACTTCCAACGTTTCGAAATCGTTGCCTTGGGAAGATTGTTTTACCAGATGAATATTGCCATTTGGATATTCTATGTAACATAACTTTTCTTCCATTCCTTTAACGTTGATCATAAACGGTAACCCGTTTTCTAATCTTTTTAGTCTTAGCGCTCTTACTGCTACAGTACCGCTCTTTACCTGTTCGCGTAGCGATATTACAGTCATACTTAAAAAATAGTTGATATTCCAAAGATAAAAAAATGTTTTAAGGTATTATCTATGAATTTTTAACATATCCATTTCTTTAGTGTTTTCCGACTTCTTTCAGATGCTGAACTTGCACTCTTGCGGTTATACAATGACGCTACAGATCAATTGTATCTAAAATATATTCCCATCGGTACCTTTTCGCTTACATCAGAAACATGGATGTGGAATTGGTTCAATGATCATAGTTTCGAGCCCAATAAGGACAGCACACTTGCTGTTAGGGAATTTGGTATCAAAAGCGATTATCCGAAATTGACAGCGGGCACTTTCCCGGCCGATGAGTTTGATTGTTGGGAGTTTGCCGGGATATCATTAGCTACTTTGGAGGGGATAGGAGTGTATAGGGCTGCCACCGAAGAGCTTCAAAGCTATCTTCTCATTACCGCTGTTTTGGAAGAAGATTCGCGGGAAGTTATCCATTTCAACCAGGCAAAAGTTGAATGCAAAATCCATGGGCGGTCAAGAGCCGCGTTTGTTTGTCAGCATCTTAACTTGGAGCATCCGAAGGGTTTTGAAGAGGCTTTTGAAACATATAAGGGGATGGGACTTAGTGAAGATGACGATTTTCAAGCATGGTGTGATGAATGTGAAAAGGTCAGGATCAGAAATAACGGTTGGAACGAATACGCTGAAGAGTTTGCAAGGATCAAACTGGTCTGTGAATATTGTTACTTTGAACTAAAACGCTTTAATATAGCATAGTTATAAATAAGAGTCGTACTTAAATCCATACGCTGGTTTAACATTATTTACGTCCATAATACACCTATCAAGTTTAGTAACTTAGATGAATTGAAATCGTATCAAATAAGAAAACGTTATATAGTTACCCCAAAAGATAAAGCAGCAGCAGAATTTTTAAATTATGATAACGCTACAGCTATTGACTTAATTGAGTTGGTCTTGACAGAGGGGCAATTTAATGCATTAAATTATTATAGTATTTTTTCTAGTTTAAATGAAATTCTAGGAAGTAACATTGATGATTTTGAAGATGAGTTGATCACCGATGACAGACAGCTGGAGATCGGTTTAAGCTACTTACGTGCTATCAGTAAAGGACGGAATTGCCAGAAAAGTAATAGAAAAAATAATCTATTTATTCGAAGAAGCTCTATCAAGAAAAACAGGTGTATACTTCTACTTTTGAGTATAAAAACGATCAAGAAACGCTATTCTCTTTCGTTTTAATAAGGGGGTGTTATTTTTGGACCTTGATAGCCCATGAATATCTAGCTATAAGGAAGTCAAAATATTATAGGTAAGATATTATTATATTAAGCCAGCAATTTTTATCACTTTTAAAATGTAATGAGGAAAGTAGTATTTAAAGACATAGACGGAAAAACAAAAAAACTTATGCTTTGTCAGGCTAAAGGGGGAGTTTATCTTTTTGGATATTACAGCTTACAGGACAGTTCTGCAGATTGGGATCATTTCTTTTGCACTATGGAAGACGCGATTGAATCTTGCTTTGAAGAATATGATATTAATGAAGAGGATTGGATAATAATTGCAGACCAACCTAAAAATTGTCAACAGGACTTTATTATTCCAACAAGGATAAAAGGTAAAGAAGCCGGAAAGCCTGTGTTTGGACATTTACAACAGTTTGTTAAAGCACAGTGGGTTGACTATGAAATATCAGCGAAATGTATAAGTTTTGATGGACTTACAGGTGACCAGAGATTACTGACCACCGGACTTGTATTTGAGTATGAGAAGGCATTAATTGAAGATAAGGCAAAAGCAATAAAAATTTTGACAGCATTAAACTTTGAAAGACCTTCGATAGATCAATTATTGGATAAATAAATATAATACGAACCAGCACCTATGAAATTAAGCGTTGAATGAAATTATTGGACTTTTTCAAAATATTTAAACCAAAGACAACAGCAAGAAGTAAGCTTGAGGCAGGTGGCTATTTACCACTTCTCTGGGAAGACGATTATTGTCAAGTTGTAATTGTTCCATTAGAAAATACAGCATACGTGTTAAAATCGATCGCAGAAATAAAACCGCTTTCTGAGGCATCAAAAACCGATTTTGGATTTACTGAAGTATTTGAACATGGAGAAATGCCTATAACAACTACTTCAAAAGAAATTCGAATAGATTATTTAACGGGCCTATTAACAAGCTTTGAATTTGAAAGGGCAAAAAACATTGATTATAACGGCGATAAAATTATTGACTGCACAACAGGACGGACTAAAGCATTTGGTTTCTCAAGCTTCACCCTGTTTTTTGAAACAGAAGGGGAGTTCGTCAAACACATTTGGATTTCGATTAGCGAGCTAGTTTCTCTAGCGGAAATTTCGGTGGAAAAATTGGAACTGATCAAGTCAGTTTTATATCGTTTAGGTGAAGAATGTGAAATGATTTTGGTCGATTGGAATGGTATGGAATTAATCGATTTGAGAAACCGATATCAGATAAATAATTACTTAAGTTATTTCTGGAAATGATAGATAAATACGAAAATTGGGACATTGGTTTACCACTGCCACAAGATCTATTTTTTTATAAAATGAATGTGGAGTATTATGAGATAACTATCCTGTTGAAGAGCTTGGCTGACCATACACAAATAGTTGAGATAAAATTTGAGTATTTTGTTTCCTATAAAGTCACGGTAGACTTGGCCCTAATGAAAATGGTTAACGATAATGCAGATTTTAGAGGTTTTGCCCGATCTACTTCATCGAGTTATTTAAACTCAATCATTGAAGGAAGTTATGACATTTTAGAAAGGAAAAATATCGAGCATTTTGTTATTTACAATTTAGACAATGCGATTGAGGTATTATCAGATGAGCCAGCCACCTTTCGATGGCTTAGTAGGGAAGAGGTTAGAAGTTTGAAGATTCATGACAGGTCCATGCGTTACTCCCCAACATTCCGCCACAGTACAATATCAAAGTCAGTCAATAGCTGACAAATTTTGCCATCACTGTCCCTTCCGATGTAAGTAGCATAAAAACCATCTCCATACCCCGTGGAGAAAAAGACGGCATTTTGGTTTTGAAAACTGTAATTTAAATAATGCTCGAATTTTTCGGAGAACATATTGTCCCAATTTTTATCGAGCAGCGTATTCAGACTATCCTTTGCTACCTGATCAACGAAAAGACCTAGTCCCGCATCTACTCCATTTCCATATATTTCTTTGGAGTTGAGGGGGATGGGAGCCTGTCCAGGTAATAACGCAAACTCCCATTTACGGATCGGCTTATCTGAGAATTTTACCCGTGCAAATGCGACCCTTCGATCCTTATTAGTCTTGATATTTGCCATGGCCAATTCGACAGGAAACTCACCAACAGGGAAATTTTCATTAAAAGCTATCGCAACACTTAAGGTAATGGGGTCAGTTGCGATAATATGGCCGGATGATACCTTTAGATTTCCTACAGTTATCTTATCAAAAGTTATTTCCGTGCCGAATTGCAATACTTTTGTATCGGCAAAGAAACTTCCCTCAAATATCTGTGGGAATGCCATTGAGGTGTCCTGGATGGTTATTTTCGGTATGGTATCTGTGAGGTCAAATTCGTTTATTGTTCCAAGGATGTCGTTAGTACTACTTGGAACTGTGCTCTCTGAATTACATGAAAATAGCACCACGGCCATCATACATATTGTTATTGTACTTTTGTTCATTGAACGTATAATTATCTTTGTCTAATTTATGACTCTACAGGATGACCAATATCCTTAAAGAACTTTCTGAGCATTTCATATGTGCTGCAATCAGCGACAACCTGGCTGGAACTACCTATCGCCATTGCTTCACAACTTAAACAGATATTCAAAGCAGATATAATTTCGCCCGAACTTTTATAGAACACGATAGCATCCCTATAAATGGGGGCGCACATCCAATTGTTAACATCAGTTATTTTTGTAAGTAAAATATTCTTCAGTAGACTGATTACCTCATTATCATACTGAAAAGTATTGGTTCTTTGACTCGAAAAATGAAACAGTCCATTATCGTCGATTAAGTATTGTGTCATACCCAATAAGGCGTCCAGTTCGCTCAGGCGAATTTCTTCGGTTTCGGTCAGATTATTGCGTTTCTCCTTTCTCACTTTTAACTTGTTACGTTCTGGTTTGAGCACTTGAATAGCAGCTTCATATTCGTCTCCACGCTGAAGAGAGTAGGTTTCAATGTAGTCAAATGGGAAGCCATTTATGTAATCAGAAGAGCTGACTGAAATGGCTTTTACAGTATACAATGAAATTTCATCTTCTTTAGCAGGTATTGATTGTTTTTCTGTAGTCATTAGGTAAAGGCTAATTAAACGATTTAATTTTATTTTTCAATCAAAATAACAAATTGCACTGTATTTCAAATACATAATGAAAAGTCAAGTTTAAGGTACATACGAATAGTATTTGTTGTTGTTTTAGAATGGTCTATAAAACTATTGGATTTACAAGTTTATTGAATTTTCCAAATCATCTTTCTCTAACTCAAAAAAGTAACTGGAAACAATTGCCGCGATTGAATAACAGATTATTGGTTGCATAGCTCCAATGGTATTAAACAAACAGATTGTTATACCAATGCCAAGAATTGTAGTGGAAACCAAAATTAGTCTTATCCATTTTCTGTCCATACTATCCTTTTTCTTAAGCCAGTAGAAAATTAAAATATATACCAATAGGGTAGGTAAAGAGAAAACTAAACTTGCGGCCGATAGCATGATCGCAAAAACAATTGCTTCTTCAGCACCTAATCCCGCTGCCAGAATAAAAAGAATAGCACCTATAAATAGCGTGCGTCCCCAATGTTTAAAAACGTACAACCAGTTCATAGTTTAAAGCTTAGGCGGTATTGTCTACTATTTTTAACTACAGTGTATGGCCATTGTTAGCCACAGTTGTTTTTTTTGATTCATAATATTCTTTCCAGGTTTTTATCCTTCCAACAAACATTTTCAGGTAGTTTTCTGTCAAAAAGATATTCGACCAATCAAATCTTTGTGCTTGAACGCCGAGATAAAAAGCAAAAATAGACGCCCCGGCCTCTGGAATTAGTTTAATCTCTTTTTCCGTAATCTCTCTTACCTTTTGGTAGCCATTAAGAAAGCTTTCAACTTTTGATTCATAGATTTCTTTATTTATCTCTATGTGAAATAATTGGATAAAGAAATAACCAATGTCTAAAAACAAAAAGCCATTACCGCAATTGTCAAAGTCAAAAATGGTTATTTCTTCTTTATTATTGACACTTACATTATCATACCAAATATCGAGATGAACTATTCCTTTTTGAACTTCGGATTGCTCTATTTCTTTGAATGTATTGGAGATTTCAAGTCCTATTTCTTTAAGATATTTCATCTCGCTCAAATCGTCTGCGAAATAATGCTTTAATAATTCGTATGATTTATTTAAAAGTAATTCTGAATTATAGTTGGTTCTATTTATATTTTTATTTGAAGTAATGTTGTGAAACCTTGCCATTAGAGATCCCATTTCAAAACAAGTTTCATTATCCATAAATCGAATTTTTTCTCCTTCAGCATATGAAAATAGTACAATGTAGCGTTGTCCTTCAGGCGCATTGATTTCTTGTATCAGATTATTTTCTTTATCTGGAATAGGAAATGAAACAGAAACACTATTTTCTTTCAACAGTTGAAGAAGCCACAATTCTTCTTGTATTTCAGTTTTGGTCCTCCAACCATGGCAATAGACTCTTATTACATACTTATTTTTTTTGTCAGAAATAAAGTAGGTATGATTTACACCTGTTCGGAATAATGTACACTGAAATCCTTCACTCAGATCGTATTTATCTTTAACAAATTCACCTAAATTCTTCTCTGATAAGACTGACGCTATAACTGGAAAAATGGACATTATATTTTGGGCCTATTTAATTCTTTGTAAATGTTTATTGAATTTTTATGCCGCCAATATACATAAATACGAAAGTTATGGCAATAAATAATACTAAATTATTATGCTGCGCTCGGAAAACTAGACATAAATTTAAGGTATGAAATTATGTTCAGCGGGGATATACATTTGTTCACTGTCGATCGGAAGCGTTTTATCATCACATCCATCGTAGGATGTGTTTGCACTGGCGGGCTGACCTCCCTTTATATAGCAAAGAAACCTTTCTTGCAGCAGGTTGGAGCCGTAACATGCGTACCAAACTTTTTCGTTCAGATTATCCATTTTTTTAGTATTTTTTGACTTCTTTCAGATGCCAGCGTAATTCCTCAGGAACTAATGCCAGAGCAAAACTAGAGATCCCAAAATCTTTTGAGAATAGTCCCTTGTTATTCTGCCAAACTGTTATTTGATCCCAATAAGCTAGGAGGAAATCTCCTTCCTGAATAAAGTCCATCCAACCATCGGCTTTAACTGATGCCTGTTTGTCGATCAATATAATACCAGAATAATTTTCCAGGCTACCATCCAGAAAAATTCCATCATGGCCTTCAATACATGATTCTGACCAGTCAAAGTCAAATTGAAAGGTCATACCCAATAAACTATTTAGTTCATCAGCAAGTTGGTTTTGCACTAGTTCCCTTAATTTTGGCCCCATAATACTTGAAAATCCATATTTACTCCAATTATCTTCCATAGATTCCTATTTACATGTTGATCGTACTCTTTTCAATTTAAATACAGTGTATCCAATCAAGGGAAATATGGCTGAGAGAATAGTATAAATGCATTTGGCTTGGAATTGCCAATTTATATTCAATGGGAGCGGAATTTCCTTGAAGAGATCAGCTATTAAAACATCATATGCTATGTAATAAGCCTCAGGAATCACCCATAAAATGGTGATATCTATATTTTTGTTAAACTGATAATTTCCCGTGATGAGTACACACGATATAAGTATGATCAACCCAATCAATGCTGGCCAGAATATGGAGAATATCTTTCTATTTCTTTGCGCCTGTAGGTATCCTGCATAAATAAGCCCTGCAGCCAGCAATCCAAAGATAATCAGGTTAAAATTTAAATTCTTCGTAAAATACCTCAGCCAATCACCGTCTGTTAATAGTGCATAAAATGTCAAAACCATAAAACAGATATGTACAAATAGGGGAGCGTTAATTCTCTTCATTATCTATATTACGTTTGTGGAATCTCAATGTCTTTATCGCTTTAAGAAGATCCGCTTCTGTTTGCGCTTTCAGGGTTGAACCATGAAGATTAAATCGGACTTTTGAAGAGGCTCCCCATAGGCTGCCGATGTACACTCCGGTCATTCCTTTTCCGGATATTCTCGGAAATACGATTTTCGCTCTTTTGTTATCGATAGTATCCCAGGACACATTTTGTTTTCTGTACAGGTCGGCATCGAGATCCAAATCCAGTATCGGCATATCTTTTACAATAATATAGTCCGAAGATTCTGTTGCGCTTTCCTCCATCATCTGTCTGGTAATAACTTCTATGTTAAGTTCTGTCAACGTATTTGAATACATGCCCAGATCAAAGTAAAGCGTATCCGTGTTGTCTACAGCAATTGCACCGACATAACTGTCGATTCCATCTTGTTTGACCTGCTGCCATTTATAAGGAACTTCAATCGTAAATAGACCAAAATCCATTGTCTTTGTGCGAGTTGGATACTTGCACCCAATAACGAGAACAGTGAGGACAGAAAGATGGAATTGTTTAATGAACTGTTTCATGCAATGGCTTATATTTTGAATTTACAAAATCCGATTGAGGCGAACAAAAATTTATCAATTTAAGAGAGCGGTTTAAATCTCGATAATAAGATTTTTATTAAATCCATTATACGGCTCATCAATATAGCCATGCGGGTTGCATATAATTTCGGTGTTGCCGATTTTATAGTTTACAGGAGTATGCAAATGGCCATGAATCCAATAGGATGGTTGATGCTTTAGAATAAAGGCTTCCATATCCGAGACATAGGCGGCACTGATCGGATCGTCCAAATACTTCATTGGCAGGGATTGCATACTGGGAGCATGATGCGTCACTACGATATTATGCTTCGCTTGATTGACACTAAGACTCTGCTCCAGCCACTGCCTCGAAGTTTGGTGGATTCTAAACGTATCGATGCTTCTCAATTTGGCATAACTGTCACCTAGTCTGATCTTCTTATAATCATTCATACGGTTTTGGCATAGCGATCCATATGCAGCAGGATTGCCCTTTAAGGAAAAATCAGTCCATGGTGTGCAGCCATGGAAACAAACCTGGTCGATCTCCAAAGATTCATTTTCCAACACATGGATATTTGAGTTACTTGCAGCATCTTTGATTTTATATAACGTTTTCGGATAGGCTCCCTTATAATATTCATGATTGCCTAGCACATAGATGATCGGTATATCCAATGAAAGTGATTTGAGCCAGCTTATCCCTTTTACCCCTAGGTCAATATCGCCTGCCAATATTAGAACATCAGCTACCCGCAGGTTGAAATCGTTATATCCAAATTCTCTATGTAGATCGCTAACAATATGGATTTTCATTTTTGATTATGCTTGTTAATCGTACTGCCATCGTCTATTTTCAATGTATCATTCAATATTTGCAATATCTTTCCTGTACCGATCACACGTGGCCCTTCGCGAAATTCAAATAACATACCTTCGGCTAGTCTTCCTTTAAAATACAGGACACCAGCTATCCGGATCACCGCTTTGACTTCCTCTCCGGGATACACTGTATCTTTATCGATAAATGTTTGTTCACCTGATGTTTGCATTTCATCGAAATCAAATTTGATCTGTGGTCTATATTTGGAGAAAGCAGGCGTCTTTCTCCCGCCTTCTTGTGCTGTTCTATATTTTAGTTGCGCGATAAAATCAGACATATATGAAGATTTTTTTCTAAAATTAATCAATTTATTACAGTCATGATTTATCATCGTGATTGTACTTCCGGCGGTGAATGCCCAATGCAACTCCAAATCCAACAAGTGAGCACCATATAGCAATGATATTCTCACGCCCATTTAGCGCAGCTAATTTAAATATTGGATGTGCGTGTATGTAATCTGCCATTGGCCATACTACTAAAGATAACCCAATTATAACCACCATTGAAAGCCAGAATTTTGGGAAAGGCAAGATTATATTTGTAATAAGTGTAAATAGTATTGCAGCTAGCGCCGACCCAACATACATTGCATACATTCCCATTGGAGAAAGAATAAAAACAGTGATGCCAATTGTGATTATAAAGATAACAATACTCAAAAACCAATGCAGAAGTATGCCAGTCACTTTTTTGGGAAAACTGATCCTATCAAAATTACTTAATGATACGGCTAATGAGATTAATGTGGGAATAAGAAAAAATGACCAGTCCCATTTGATGAAAACTGAAGAAATAAAGCCCACCAAGATGTAGCAGAGTGATGTCATTATTATTCTGACCATTTGCTTAATATACAACAATTAGTATACAACAGGATATTTGTTCGTAATATTTTTTAATTTCTGAATGACAGGCTTGATATAAGTCTGGTCAAAATTAAGTTCGAAATGCAAAGTAGCATCATTAATTCCAGGATCATTACTACAGCTTATTTCAGCATTGATGTTACCTAGCCCATTCCCTTTTATTTTCATATATAAATAGCCTTCCAAATCTTTAAATTTAATTTCGGAATTTAAATTTTCATATAGCAAATTCAGATCCTGTTTAAAATTCTCAAAGTCGAATGTTGTTAGGTCTGCATCGTAGGTGCCACCGAAAGCGCCAGCCTGTACTGAGATTTTAGCCCTTAACCAATTCTTATCCCAATTGCTAGTCGTATCAATAATTAATAATCCAATTACGTTAATTGAAATTGACTTGTCTCCTGACTGCAATCCAATTGTAAAATCATCAAGCTCGTCCATTTGCGATTGTTAAATTATATTCTATACATTATATTGACTCAGGTTCATTCCATTGAGGGATACCGATAAACATTTCCTTCACAAACCGTTCTGTATATCGTTGCATCCCAGCTTCCTCTTTATCAAAGTAGGCATTTATTTTCGAGCAAACTTTAGGATTGTAACAAAGCTTGACCCGGAGATTCTCTACCCATTCAGCTCGAATAACGACCGTTATTAATCTTTTCGTGTCGCGGGACAAACCGATTACAGTAATATCTTTGCACATCCCTGCAAACCAATCGATAATATACACCCTTGTACCAGGACTAAACTGTTTCGTACCGATACGGGTTTTTAGCTTTCCCTGTCCATAGCTGATTTCTGACTTGATGTTAGCTACTAATGTCCATAATGGCGTAGGTTCTAAATGATTCATAGTGTTTCAGTTCTATCTGAAATATGATGAAATAGGTGTCTGGAATGTCTTGAATGATTATGTCACTTAGCTATTTAATCGAAATTCGTGGTGGTCAGATAGCCCGACGATCGTAATGATTCCAAGATGTGGTTTGCCTCAGCTTGATCCATATCATTTGCAAATTTTATGGTTTTAAAACCATATTCAAATCGAATAGTGCCTCTGTTTCTGAATACTCCTAAATCATTCCTACGGCCCCAAAAATTAAACTCAAAATGTTCTTCCTCAACATGAAATCTACCCGCATCCTGTAGATCATAGATCTTCTGCCTGAAGAGTATATCGTTTTGTCTTGCAATACTTATTTGCTCGCGATCTATTGTGATGATTTCTTTTCCAATGAAGTACCACATCAACGTTTTCATTATAAATAAGCCAGCTGCTATCCAGAAGAGCAACCAAACTATAATAAATATCCCCTCAAAGATTAAACCTCCGTTTGTATCGTAAAAATCTCGGACTGTCGGGCCAAAAGAAATAATTGATAGTATCCAACCGACCAGCCATAAACTTAAAATAATGATGATGGGTAAATTTTTTTTGCTGGGACAATAATGGAATACCCCCGTTGGAGTTTCGTAATGGGGTGCAATACCGCTATATGGCTTTTCCATAGTCAATTTGTTTTATAGGTTGTACCAATTCAAATGGTCTAATTTTCCGATGGCTAATATGCAATAAAAAAACGAATTTCAATATGATAAGGTTTAGAACAAACAGAATGCAGCGTTCTTTCCCCAAAATCATACATGAAGATATTATAAATCTAAAACTTTTACATAAATTTAAAGCTTACTTGTAACTAAACTATTTATTTAATCCTTTTAATGGCAACAATACGGATGATTTCCAGCATTATACTGACGGGCCGAACTATAACCACAATAATTTGTTTTTTTATTTTTAGCCTTAGCAATTCTTTTGCGCAATCACATGACAATTTTTTAGTGATTGGACAGCGCTATACGATAAATTCTAAAATACTTAATGAAAGCAGAAATTATTCTGTTTATTTACCGGCTTCCTATAAAAACAATGTCGACAAAAAATATATCGTTGCCTATGTTTTAGATGGGGATAGGAGTAAGTTTTTGGAAGTGTCTGGGATTGCACAATCAATGCATTCAGATGCAAATCTTAAGTTGCAAATCCCTGAACTCATTATTGTTTCAATAGAAAACACCGATAGAACAAAGAATTTTACTCCTACAAATTCATTGAATTATTTGGATAAAGAAGATATTTCTGCATTTAAAAGTAGCGGAAAAGCGGATGATTTCATGCGTTTTATGGAGAATGAATTAATGGTGGAAATAAATAAATCTTTCAGAACCGTTCCACAAAGCATGATTATCGGCCACTCATTGGGTGGACTATTTGCGTTACATTGCCTATTAGAAAATCCGCAGCTGTTTAGTTATTATTTACTTATCGACCCCTCTTGGTTTTGGGATCATAATTATATTGGGAAAAGAAGTAAAGAAGTTTTGGAGAATCGAGTCGACCTAAAAGCTAGGATATACATTGCATTAGCCAATAATATGCAGGAGGATAAGAGGCATTATCAATGGGGAAATCAATTTTATAAATTACTGAAAGAGAATAAATCTCCAGATCTGAAGGTAGACTTCAGATATTTTGAAGACGAAAAGCATTTAACAGTAACAATTCCTGCCACATATTATGGTCTTCGATATCTCTTCGAGCCATATAATATTGATATAAATGAAGTAACAAAAGACCCCAATATATTGGTAAATTACAGTGCAAAAATAAAAAAGGAACTTTTCTTTGATACTAAGCCAGACCAAAGTTTTGTAAATACCATTGGATATGTTGCCCTTTATGATAGAGAACTACCTGATATAGCAATTTCTATTTTTGAGCTGAATACGAAAAATTATCCGCAATCAATCAATGTATGGGATAGCTTAGCCGAGGCCTACACAGTCAGGGGATATATGGATAAAGCAAAAAAGTGTTATGAAAAAATCTTGACACTTTCTCCAACTAATAATACCGCAAAAATGAAACTGGAAGAATTAAATAGCAAGATAAGACAGAGAAACTAAATGTTGGACATCGGAACGCGAAACCAGCCTTTTATACCTCTTCACCCGCAAATTAATGTATATTAGGCTTGGGCATTAGCCTTGCCCAATTTTTAAATCTCTTTGTGCGATAAGGCGGCTCAGGAAATACTTCAATCATTTTAGGAGGAATATCCGTAAGCGACTGACCGACAGCCTGCGATAATAGGGCTATCACCCAAAAATGAAACAACCATCCGTTGTTCTAAAATAGAAATAGTATTTTCCAGATAGGTAAATTTTTTATTCTTGTCGACCCTGAAATTACTGTCTTTTAAAGCATCTATTTTCATTATTATTTGAGGTTTATTTAGCAATTAGAGTTAATCACTAAATATAAATTTCTAAAAATATTTGCGCAACCAAATAATTGCATATATATTTGCAATCAAATGGTAGCAAATAAAACATATGAAAACTAGGAGAGACGTATTTCAAGCCATCGCCGACCCAACTAGGAGGGCGATACTTACGCTTATTGCCCTACAGTCTTTAACGCCAAATGCAATTGCTGAGCAATTTGACAGCAGCCGACAAGCAATATCAAAACACATTCAGATTCTAGCAGAATGCCAATTGGTAAGTCAACAGACGATAGGTAGGGAGATCTACTATCAATTGAATCCTGCAAAAATGAAAGAGGTATCAGATTGGTTAGCTCCTTTCCAGAAACTTTGGGAAGATCGTTACAACAGATTGGACAATGTATTAAGTAATCTAAAAAATAAGGAAAATGGAAAATCAGAAAACTAGTATTATTGCCGAACAAGGCAAACAGGAAATTTTTATTGTCAGAGAGTTCAATGCAACACCTGAATTAGTATTCCGGGCACACACTCAACCTGAATTGCTCGTACAATGGATGGGGGTGGAAAATCACAGCATGAAAATACCTATTTTTGAAAACAAAAGCTTAGGCGCTTGGCGATTTATTCATTCAGATGAGAATGGAAATAGCTTTGGATTCTGTGGTGTTATTCACGAATTGGAATTTGCAAAAAGGATCATACGGACTTTTGAATTTGAAGGGCTTCCAGAAAAAGGTCATGTGTCTTTAGAGTTTTTGGATTTTGAAGCATTGCCAGATGATCGGACACAACTCACAACCCAAATTATTTTCAAATCTATAGAAGACCGTAACGGAATGGTGGCATCAGGAATGGAACACGGTGTCGTTGATTCGTACAATAAACTTGATACATTATTATCCAAAACAAATAGCTTATGATGACGAATAATATGCAATCTTTGAGCAAGATAAGTATCACCGGTAGTATACTGTTTATTTTTCTCCTTCTATTATTACACCTCGTTAAGCAGGAGGTCGATCCTACTTGGCAACCCATTAGTGAATATGCCCTTGGCGATAAAGGGTGGATGATGCGGCTTGCATTTCTTTCAATGGCATTATCTATAGGCACAGCAACGATTATCTCTTTCAAATTTTACAAGAAAGTTCTAGGCCGAATCGGGAGTATTTTATTGGCAATTTCATGCATAGGTTTTTTATTGGCTGGCCTATTCAATACAGACCCCGCCACCACTTCACATGAGGACATGACATCTACCGGAACAATTCATAGTCTAGGCGCCGGGCTTTCTGGTATGATTGTACTTGCATCCTTATTTTTTGTGTGGCAGTCGTCTAAAAACCAAATTTATAGTGAAATAAGAAAACCACTTTCTTATATTACTCTTTTACTTTGGGTTTCCGAAATTATCCTGATCATCAGCATGGCAATTTATCTGCCAAGAAATGATGGAAATCTCGGATCGGAGGTATTGATCGGGTGGCAGGGAAGGTTTATGATTCTTTGTGCTGCAATTTGGATCCTCATATTTGCAAAACACAGCATAAAAATAAAAGTATAAGCCCAACAAAGGAGTTCATTTTTCCTATTTCGTACCATTTCGTTTAGTGAGGGCATCGAAAAAGCGACCTAGATGACATTCGAAATCTAAACAAAAGAACAATTCGTTGTCTTTTAGCAAAAAAAAGCTTTATTTGCTATTCACTGGAATTAAAACGTAAACATCAAGTAATGAATGAAAGTCAGATAAAAATAAATGTAAACAAACAAATGATAGAAATTCCAAGGGGAAAAATAGAACTCCGGGATGATCGTACGAAACAAAAATGGACTGTTGACGTTGAAACATTTTTACTTTCAAAATTCGCTGTAACACAAGAATTATATTTTCATATCACAGGAGAAGCACCCAGTACTTTTAAAGGGGCTAAACGGCCAGTTGAATCGATTACATGGAAGGAAGCAGTGATTTTTTGTAATGCTTTATCGATAAAATTTGAGCTTTCCCCTTGTTATCTTTTCCATCAATATAGTGAAGAAATTAAATTTGATTCCAAAGCTAACGGCTTCCGATTACCAACGGAGGCGGAGTGGGAATATGCTTGTAAAGCAGGAACAGTTGGAATAAGATATGGTGCATTAGATTCTATCGCTTGGTACAAGAAAAATTCAGACCAGACCACACACAATGTAGGGGACAAGATTCCTAACGCATGGGGACTGTTCGATATGTTGGGCAATGTATGGGAATGGTGTTCGGATTTATATGACACTGAAGTATACGGCTCATATCGTATTTTTAGAGGTGGAGGCTGGTGTGATGAGGATAGGAGTGTTATGGCAACTACCCGAAGAAGAAGTCATCCTTTAAGCTTTAAAATAGATGATCTAGGGTTTAGAATTGCGAGAAGCATCGATAAGTGATAACGATCTATAGAATGGGGACTACATTATCGGAGGTTGAATGAATAATTAATCTTGGAACTGGTGTACAATTGACAATCAATTGGGGAATGCTCTCTTTTAATCTGAAGTAGTCAAGACTTAATCTGACAGTTACAATAAATTAACAACTGTAAAATAGATTAGAGTTATGACGACACAAGAAAAAATCATCAAGAACAAAC
>JAQZAZ010000248.1 GCA_029239355.1 Sphingobacterium sp. | reverse complement strand
CTTCACAAAATTACCGGTCGCATTGTCCGGTGGAAGCAATGAAAAAGAAGATCCTGTTGCTGGCGAAATAGAAATTATCTTTCCATAGAATGTTTCATCCGGGTAGGCATCCGCAACAACCTCTACACGCCCGCCAAGGTTGAGATAACGCAATTGCGTTTCCTTAAAGTTGGCTGTCACCCAAGTTGGTGTTTCTGCATTGACAATAAATCCCAACACCTCACCCGGATTTACCATCTGTCCTTTTTCAATGCTACGTTTCCCTACCCGACCATCATAGGGAGCCCGGATTACGGTATATCCTACATCAAGATGCTTTCGGTTTGCTGCAGCTGACAACCGTTCTTTCTCCGCATTGATTACCCCTTTTTTCACATCAACATCATTCACCCGATCCCGCGATGCCTCCAACTTATGCTGTAATGCGGCAAGTTCACTTTTGTACACCTCCAGTGTGGCTTTTATGTCTTCCAGTTGCTGCGCCGTAGCAGATTTTTCATCAAACAGAAATTTATAGCGATCGTATTCCAGTTGCTGCTTCGTCATCCGCGCTTCGGCAGCAGCAATGGATTTTTCCAACGATTCATGTTCGGCCTGCAATATTTCCTTTTGGCTGCCCAGCACACTGATTTCCGCATTTTCTTTGTTTATCGAAGCCGAAGCTTGCTCAGCTTCATATTTGTACTCCCGGTTGTCGATCAGCAGTAAAGTGTCGCCACGCTTGACCGATTGATGATCTTTAAAGTGAACCGAAACAATGTAACCACCCACACGGGAGATAATGGGATTAATATACTGGGTCACTTGTGCATCATTGGTATAGGTATACCGGATGCGCAGCCAGAGTATCCTTCCACCCCATAGTAAAAGTGCCAACAAAGCAATCCCAGCCAACCAATTGGTGATTCTGGTCAATTGTACATCGGTCATTGACCGGCCTGATTTAGGTTTCATTAGATAGTACCCTTCAAAAATTCAATAAAATAATAATGTTTCTGTATCGCGATCCGGGCGGATTCCAGATCAAAGTTTGTCTTGAGGCATTGCATATCTGCATCCAATAGATCCGTAATCAGTGCCGAAGACCTGAAATACCTATTTTTTATAATACGGGCATTTTCGTTGGCAAGGGCCAGATTTTTTTGGCAGACCGCTCCTTGTTCCAGTGCGAGGTTATAATCTAGATAGGCTTGTAGCAGTTCATTTTCCACCACTTCCTCCTCATGATGATGTTTGACCTCCTCTCGCTTCAAAGCAACCTGCGCTCCCCGGACAATATTTTTATTGAGGTACAATGCAGATATCGGGATGTTCAATTTAAGTCCTACGATATTTAAGTTGTACCAGCTCGCATTATATGGATAGAGAAATACCTGTGGATTCGCAAAAGTAAATGTATTGGTCAGGCCTAGTTCGGGCAGGTAGTTTGACTTCGCCTGTTTGATACTGAGTTTTTTCAACGCAACTTCCTGTTCGGATTTCAACAGTACAAAAGCTTGATGTTTGGCAACGGCAACGATTTCCGCATAGTTCAGCGGATGACTTTCCATCGTGGCACACATCGGGATAATTTCCTGTCGTATATCGGCAATCAGCTGCAATTTTTGGTTGATGATCTTGATATCATTAGCGATCTGTACCAAAAGCAGTTCGCGCTTGGACAATTCGAGAGAAATCCTTAAGACATCGCTATGCAGCACAACACCGGCTGTATAACGGTGTTCGATCTCTTTCAATTGTGTCCGCTGATCTTTGATATCCTGCTCGATCAGCAATTTGTTGCGATAGGCTAAATCCAGATCCAGAAACAAGTTACAGATCTCCAGCTTAATCTGTGCCGTGGAGCTTTTCCAATCAATGTTGGCCAGTTCCATTTCGAGCTTTTTTGATTCGATTTTCATAAGATCCCGATGGCCGTTGTAGAGGTTCAGGTAGAAATCGAGTCCGGTATCATACAGGTAATGGATAACATCGTGTTGTGATGGTTTGGCAAATATTCCCCGATCGTAGACCGGCATATTGCTCGCATAACTGGCGGAAGCCCGGATACTGATTTTCGGCAGCAATTCCATCCGTTGCTGCTGTACGGCAATCGCTTTTTCTTGTAGCTGCAAATGCGACTGTTCGATATACTTACTGTTTTGCTGCGACTTACTGATCAGATCGGCGAGTGAGGTGCGTAACGAGTCCTGGCCCTGAGTTTCTGAAACTGTGCATACAAGTACCAAAACGGTACCTATAGCTTTTGTCCAATGCGACGAAAAAAAGTTCAATGTCTTTCTGTTATTTTTTTGCGTTGCAAACTTAGATACTAATTGGAAAATGCATTTCTTCACAAACGCCAATATGTTATGTAAAAAAGACATTTTTTGATCAATTTTAAATAAAAGATCAAAATCTGCCAAAAATCCTCTCATCCCCTGGCATCTAATTCAGCCAACGATGAATACTCCCTACCCGCTTATCAGGCGGTGGCCGACTACCTATTGAAAAAATAAAACCACTAATAATCAACACATTATAGTTAATCAACTTATTTTTCAGTTTTAAAACTGAAAAATAAGTTGATTAACTGAAAAACAAGTTATATCTTTATAACTATGGAAGAATTAACAAAAAAAGAAGAAGAAGTTATGCATGCTGTATGGAAATTAAAGCAGGCTTTTGTCAAAGATATTATTGAATACATGGATCCGACACAAACAACGCCTTATAATACCATATCATCCATTGTACGGATTTTAGAGAAAAAAGGGTATGTGGGTTTCAATTCCTATGGAAAGACTTACCAATATTATCCGCTGATCTCCAAGATGCAATACCGAAAGTTTTTCTTTTCGCGTGTCATGAACAAGTATTTTGATGATTCTGTCGAAAATCTGGTATCATTCATTGTCAAGGAACAAAAAATCAGCGAAACAGACATCGAGAAAATCAAGGAAATTATCAATAAAAGTAAAGAAGATGAATAACCTATTTTCCTATAGCATAGAGGCCAATATCAGTTTACTTATTTTAGTCTCGCTCTTTGTCCTGGCTTTTCGGCAGCTTTCATTTTTCCGTTGGAACCGGCTTTTGCTTATTGCGTTGGTGAGCTTTTGTACGCTGGTTCCTCTTCTTAAATTTAAGACTGATTATGTCAAATTAATCGATTCCAAAACAAATTCAAATCAGGAAATACAGTCGCCAGAGCAGCTGGGTTATTCCAATGCACCTTTTTTGATCGAACCCGAAGAACAGCTCAATCTATGGGACCGAATAGAGTTAAAAAAAATACTCGCTTACGCTTACTTATTGATCGTCATCTTCTTTCTGACACGATTAGTTTATCGCAGCTTAAAGCTCGTATGCTGTTTAAAGAAGATGGATTTTCAGGAGCATCGGGGAATTAAAGTAATCCCGCCGTTTAATCGCTTCAATAATTGTTCGATCTTTCATTATATCATTATGGATAAAAGCGCACTTGAAAATCCCGAAGGCAAGCTCATCTTTGCCCACGAGGCACAGCATATTTTAAAAGGACATGCCTGGGATAAATTATACATCGAGCTGATGTGCTGCATCTTCTGGATAAACCCGGCCATTTATTGGGTCCGGAAAGAACTGCATCGTCTACATGAATTTCAGGTCGACCGTGCAGTGGGAGAATGCTATGGAAAGACCGATTATGCGAGCTTCTTGCTGAATCTGACACAACAACATCAACAAATAGATTATATGCAAAGTAGAATTTTAAAAAACCAAAATGAATTGGTAGAACGCATCGACAGGTTGATGCGAAATCTATCGCCGCGCACGAAAGGTTATCAGTATCTGCTGCTTGTTCCCTGTATATTCGTGTTAATTGTCTCTTTCTCTTTTATTAATCCCACGAAAGAAAAAATCACTGCTCTCACTGCTGTTAAAAACAGCGTAAAGACTATTGTTCTCGATCCGGGACATGGCGGCAAAGATAATGGTGCCACCAACAGCAAAGGCCTCAAAGAGAAAGATCTCACTTTACAGGCTTGTAAAATGATTCAAAATGAACTTGAAAAAGAAGGTTTTCAGGTTGTATTGACCCATTCGAAAGACGAATTTATGATGCTCAAAGACCGTGCAGCATTTACCGGCGATGCCTTGGTTTCCATTCATTTCGATGTTGATCCTTCAAACACAAAGCTGCCAATCGGCTTATTTTATCCAAAAGCCGTTGAACTTCCGAAGATACAGGATCAAAGTCGGGAGTTCGCATTCCGTCTCACACAAAATTTAAAAAATCAAGGATTGAGCACGCAGAAACCCGTTGAAAGCCATAGTCATGCGATTTTACGGGGAGCAAAAATACCGGCACTCATTGTCAGTTTAGGGAATATGAATACCTTTTCCAACACCTTGGACCCACAATTTATAAGCGCTTTTACCCATGCCTTAAAAACTTCGCTGTCGGAATAGTTTTCCGTAAAATTATCCGTTAAGTTCTTTTTACAAAGATTCCAAACAATAGAAGATTCCCTATAGGGAATCTTCTATTGCATTCCAGAGTTCAATGCGCTTTTGAAGCGCCTCTTTACTCACTATTTTCATTTCTTCCCACTTCTCGTCATCCTCTTTGGCCAGATCGGAGATCATCTGCATGGCCAAAGGGCCATGCTCATCACCGTCCAGATCAATATGACGTTGGAAATAATAGATAAAATTATCCAAGCTAGATTCAGGGAAGTTAGTTTTCAGCTCCTGCAAAATAGAAGTAAACATACCCGGAATAAGGTCCTCACGGCCAAATGTAAAAGCAGCCGCAATTTTATGTACCTCCCCTTCCTCAATCAGTTCAAAAGTAAAATTCAGAAAATCTTTGATCCTTTTGTCCAGTGTTGTCAATGCAATGGCATCAAAAATACTTTTGGATTTCTTGGCGTGCACGATAAACTTATTGATCAGATGCAGATCTGCTCCCATTTCACTCATTGCGTCCAGATACATTTCAAAATGGCTCAAACGGCGACCATCAATATATTCGTCAGATTCTTCCGCTAATACAATTTCGTTGATCAGATAGCGTGTCGATGGATGCTCGCTCGCAAACCAAGGTAAAGTCGTACAGGTCAATTTAATCTGTAAAGCTTTTAGTAAAGACATAAAATCCCATACGGCATACACATGCCCTTCTGTAAACGAACGTAGATTCTTGATCGTTTTGATCTTACGATACAAGGGGTGTTGCAATAATACCTCGCGTTCGGCAGCAATGTATTCGTTAATTTCCGCAATTCTATTCATGGCGCAAAAGTATTGTCTTATCTCTGTTTTTTAAAGTATTTTCAATGAGATTACAGTAACATGATAAATTTCTCGTCCAGTTATCCACTTCATAACCAAATCACAGCCAACAGCCCGCCCCTGCTTTTTGATCTCCTCATAGCTGTTGCTATCCCTAATTTGCAGTTAGAAAGAAAAATATTTTTTATTATAAAAATAATCTACTATATTTGTAGAGTATTCAGAATTGCATGATGCAATACCAACCGAGTGCAGGCACCGCGGTGGTAAATTAATACGGGTTTCGACCA
>JAQZAZ010000247.1 GCA_029239355.1 Sphingobacterium sp. | reverse complement strand
ACCAATGAATGAAACACAAAACCCATTGTTAATGGAAAATCAATATGCAAACTATGATCTAGACAATTTGGATATCCAAATCCTGTCTATTCTAATGAATGATGCTTCTATTCCTTATACTGAGATAGCGAAAAAGCTAATTGTATCAGGTGGTACCATCCACGTTAGAATGAAGAAGATGGAAGAATTAGGTATCATCAGAGGTTCAAATCTTATTATCAATCCTCAAAAAGTTGGATTTGACATCACTGCCTTTCTCGGTATCTATCTAGAAAAAGGTTCACAATATGCAGATGCGGTAGATAAGTTGAAAGAAATCAAAGAAGTGGTTGAGCTACACTATTGTACCGGCCAATACAGTATTTTTGCAAAAATTATCTGTAGGGACACTGTCCACCTCAGAAAAGTATTGAACGAAGATATCCAATCGGTACCTGGGATCCAGCGTACAGAAACGATTATCTCCCTTGAAGAAAGTATTAAGCGTCAGATCAGTTTAGTCTAGTATAAAAAAAGCTTCCAACAGTTGGAAGCTTTTTTTATACTATCTTTTGTAGCATCGCTATATACAAATCAATTCCTTCCCTAATTTCATCAATATAGATAAATTCATCCGCTATATGCGATCTTGCACTATCCCCTGGCCCCAGCTTTAAAGAAGGTACCGGAATAAGCGCTTGATCACTCATTGTCGGAGATCCATATAGTTTCCGGCCAAGCGTTATTCCTGCTTGGACAATTGGGTGTTCTTCCGGAATAGAAGAAGATTTCAAACGCGTAGAGCGAGCCGAAACTTCTGAAGAGACATGGGATTTGATTATCGCTAAGGTTTCTTGATTGGTATAAGCATCAGTTGTTCTTACATCGACAACAAAACTACAGTTGGCCGGCACCACATTGTGTTGCGACCCCGCTTGAATCATCGTCACTGACATTTTGATCGGGCCTAAGGTTGCTGATGTTTTTTCAAAAGCATACTCCTTAAACCATTGAATATCCTTAATTGCTTTATAAATAGCATTATCACCCTCGTTACGAGCGGCATGCCCTGCTATTCCTATTGCATTACAATCCAATACCATCAGCCCTTTTTCAGCTACGGCAAGATCCATCAGTGTTGGCTCGCCAACGATTGCAAAATCAATCGTTCCAATATCCTCCAAGACAGATTCAATACCATTTCGACCTGAGATTTCCTCTTCAGCACTCGCAGCCAGACAAAAATTATATTTTAAAGCCTTCTCTTCGTAAAAATACAAGAAAGTGGCAATCAATGACACCAAACACCCGCCTGCATCATTACTACCCAAACCATAGAGCTTCCCCTCCTCTACCGTAGGAACCAATGGATCGCGGGTATAACCAGGGTTAGCCTTCACTGTGTCATGGTGTGAATTAAGCAGGATCGTTGGCTTATTTGTTTCGTAATGTGCATTGTATACCCAAACGTTGTTTCCCTTCCTAAAGGTCTTAATATTCCTTTCTTTGAAGAAGGCCTCAATCAGATCTGCTGTCAACATTTCCTCCCGACTTAGGGAAGATACAGCGATCAACTGTTTCAATAAAGCTAGACTATCCTGAAATAAGCTATCTTTATCCTTCATGATATAGTCCTCCTGCTTTATCCGCAGACAATTTTATTCCCTTGATAAATGCAGAACTAAAACCATGATGTTCCATCTCATTCAATCCGGCAATAGTACATCCTTTCGGCGACGTAACTTTATCAATCTCACCTTCTGGATGAGCATTCGTATGTAACAATAAATCCGCAGCACCTTTAGCCGTTTGAACGGCCATTTTCAAGGCATCATGTGCATGAAAACCTATTTCAACCCCACCTTGCGACGCTGCTCGGATAGCACGCAGGAAAAAGGCTATTCCACAGGCACACAAGGCAGTTGCCGAAGTCATTAGATCTTCATTGATAACGACAACTGATCCAACGGTCTCAAACATCTTCTCGACCTCAGCAAGACTAACATCCGAAGCATAATCGCTAGCAATACAAGTCATCGACTGAGCAATCGCGATTGCCGTATTCGGCATAGCACGTATTACAGTTGCATCCTCACCCAATACCGCTTTCAGGTCAGTACATGAAACACCAGATACAATGGATACAAAAATCTGGTTTTTCTTATCTATTTCGGGAGCAACTTCAACCAATACCTTTTTTAACTGCTGTGGTAGTATGGCGAATACAATAATATCAGCGCCTTTAACAGCAGCTTTATTATCATTACTTACCGAGAATCCTTGGCTTGCCTCTTCAGCCAAAGCATTCAGATTTCTCCGGGTCAATGTAATATCAGCAGCACTGGCAAATGCACTTTTTACAAGCCCTTTTGCTAAAGAGAGACCGATATTCCCACTCCCGATAATAGTGACCTTTTTCATGGTTGGATTTGATTAGATTATTATTTTAATGTCAAACAGGTGCCGAACTGCCCTTGTTGGAACAGGTGTAAATTGTTGGCATGGCCAATATATACCTCCTGAACACCTTTATTTATTGCATTAAATGCATTTTGTAGTTTCGGAATCATACCATCATTGACTATTCCGGATTCTTTGAGATATTCAAATTCCTCAGATTTAATCGTTGGTATAACCGAGTTTTCATCCGTCACATCCCGTAATACACCATTCTTCTCGAAACAATACACCAATGACGTTTCATATAAAGACGCCAGAGAAACCGCCAACGAAGATGCAATGGTATCTGCATTAGTGTTAAGCAGCTGTCCTAAACCGTTATGAGTGATTGCAGAGAACACAGGAATAAAACCCGCTTCCAAGAATTTTTTTATAGCCAATGTATTCACAGAATCATGCAATAAATCCCCTACAAAACCATAGTCAATATCCTTGACAGGGCGTTTTATAGCCTTGATTACATCCCCGTCAGCCCCTGATAACCCCACAGCATCACATTTTAATTTTTGTAATTTGGCAACAATTGTTTTGTTTGTTAATCCGGCGTACACCATAGTAACCACCCTTAACATATCTTCGTCAGTCACCCTCCGTCCTTCAACCATCTGAGCCTGTAAGCCAAGTTCACTTGCTAGACGGGTCGCAATTTTGCCACCGCCATGTACGAGGATTTTCTTCCCGGACAGTGCGGAAAATTTCTCTAAAAAGGAATCCAATAGATCCTCATCATCGATAATATTTCCGCCAATTTTTATAATATTTAATACACTATTAGCCATTACGCAACTTTTCCCAAATAAAAATAGTTTCTCAATAATCAAAAGACCGGTCTTAGACTAGATCTTCCAGCATTCGTTTTAAAACAACTTGTGCAGCCCATACGCGATTACTTGCTTCTTTAATAACCAACGAGTTTGGTCCATCTAAAATCTCAGAAGATAGTTCCAGGTCTCGTCTGACAGGCAAGCAATGCATGACTTTCGCGTCGTTTGTCAAAGACAGTTTTTCATTATCCATCATCCAATCTTCATCTACCGTATATACCTCGCCATATTCCTTATAGGATGACCAGTTTTTCACGTAAACAAAATCAGCGTCTTTCAGACTTTCGTTTAAATTCGTCGATATTGTCGCCCCCTTTGTGAAATCCTTACTAAGTTCATAGCCCATAGGTTGTGCAATCGTAAACTCCACAAGTCCTTCCTCTTGCGCCTTACACATCCATTCTGCAAAAGAGTTCGGAACCGCCTGTGGCAAAGCTTTCACATGTGGGGCCCAAGCCAAAACAACCTTTGGCTTTGCTGTCTTTTTATGTTCAGTAATGGTGATTATATCCGTCAAACTTTGTAAAGGGTGACGTGTAGCGCTTTCCAAAGATACTACAGGTACTCCGCAATATTTAATAAATTTATTAAACAGATCCTCGCTGTAGTCTTCTTCTCGGTCTTTGAGCTTTGGAAAAGATCGCAAGCCAAGGATATCACAATATTCCCCCATGACTGCTGCTGCCTCGCGGATATGTTCAACGGTACTGCCGTTCATTACAACACCATCCTGAGTCTCCAAGGCCCAACCGTCTTTATCCATATTCATGACCATCACATCCATGCCCAGATTAATTGCCGCTTTTTGAGTGCTCAAACGCGTACGCAAACTAGGATTTAAAAATACAAGCCCCAAGGTCTTATGTTTACCAAGATCTTGATTATCATAGGGAGCAGCTTTTAAGGCTAAGGCCTCTTGGACAACGTCAGCTACATTGGATATGTCATTAACAGAGAAAAATTTTTTCATCTATGTAAATCTTTATACGAGTATCATTTCAAGCAATAATCTGCGCTACCCGTTTTGTTCGTTTATGCTGATAAAACAATTTTGATGGATACTCCGTTATACCTGCGTTCCATCATCATAATTTCATCTATTATCTTTACACGGCCACAGCCGCTTTTATATGTTCTTTCAATGCTGATAAAAATTGGTCAGCATGTTGTTTGGTAATATTCAATGCTGGAAGCAATCGAATAACATTCGGTTTAGCCTCCCCCGTAAAAATACGATTCTTTAACAAAAGATCTTTCTTTACATGTGCCAAAGATGCTGGAAGTTCAATTCCGATCATTAATCCTCTACCTCTCACTTCTACAATCTCTTCAATTCTCTTTAGTTCGTCAATGAGATACTGTCCTACAGCATTCGCATTCTCCATCAAACGATCTTGTCGGATGACCTCCAAAACAGCTAAAGCTGCAGCACAGGCCAGATGGTTGCCGCCGAAGGTTGTCCCCAAACTACCGTGGGAAGCTTTAAATTTAGGAGAGATACTTATTGCACCGATAGGAAAACCATTCCCCATTCCCTTCGCCATCGTGTAAATATCTGCATCTACTCCAGAATAATCCTGTGCATAGAAGGAGCCTGTCCGACCATAGCCACATTGCACCTCATCAGCAATAAATACTGCATTATATTGGTCACAAAGTGAGCGGATCAATTGTAGAAAGGCAACGGATGCTTCCCTAATTCCACCAACACCTTGAATACTTTCGATAATAACAGAAGATATTTCCTTACCATGAGCTGAAAATGCCTCCTTCAGTGCATCCTCATCATTAAAGGGCAGAAAAATAACATTCTCTGTTTCGTTAATAGGTGCAACAATACTAGGGTTGTCCGTAGCAGCTACAGCCAACGACGTTCTACCATGGAAAGATTTAGAGAATGCAATCACCTTTTTTCTTTTATTATAAAAGGAAGCGAGCTTCAATGCATTTTCATTCGCCTCAGCGCCAGAATTACAGAGGAATAAGTCATAATCAACCTTACCAGATACTTCGCCAAGCAATCGTGCAAGTTCACGCTGAATTGGAATTTCAACAGAATTAGAATAGAATCCGATACGATTCAACTGTTCCGTAATACGTTGCACATAGCGCGGATGCGTGTGTCCGATCGATATCACGGCATGACCACCATACAAGTCCAAATAAGCATTTCCTTCGGCATCCCACACCGTAGATCCATTAGCTTTAACTATGTTAATGGGATTAATGGGATAAACATCAAATGGTTTCATCTTAATGAATTATAGATTGATAAACGAAATAGCTTGTAATAGAAAAAGCTATCAG
>JAQZAZ010000246.1 GCA_029239355.1 Sphingobacterium sp. | reverse complement strand
AGTCATAAAGTCTTCTTCAACAAAAGCCGGAATATTGGACATCGTATAGGTGAGCTTTGAACAATCCATTCTTACTCCATCCAAAAAAAGATATTCCTTCAAAACTTCTCCCTTTTTTTGGTCATCAAGTCTATAAGGACCCCGCAATACCACATTATAAGTAAAAGATGCCGGTATAATCGCAATGTATTGGCTTTGTAATTTAGGAATATCATCCTGAAATTCCCATGTCTTAAAATTAAATAAATCCTGTTCGAGCGTTCGATAAGAAACTTCTATGATGGATCCTTCTTTAATATTTGGAAGTGAGAATTTATTCAGATCGAGGTAAGTAGAGTAATTTTCTTTAAAAACCTTTTTACTTTCAAGTTCCGTTCTATTGATCTGTCCGTTTTCCATGTTGTAGGTAACGGCCTTCAATTCGTCCAGGTGGTCACGGATATAACTTCCTCTTTTATAGGAGGGAATCTCGAAATTGGCTTTTTTAAAACCCTCTTTATTATTTATACGAATGAGGACATGGTATTCGTGCATTAATTTTATCCGATGATCGTAGTCATCGACGAAAACTGAGCTTTGCCCAAATTCTTTTAGGACAATGGCATTCGCATTGCTATCCAGTGCTGTAGTCGAGAAATCTGAAACGTTTACTCTACCAAAATCGAAATTTTGCCCAAAGATGTTCGGACAAAAATAAAATATTAAAAATAGCGTTAAAAAATGGCGCATAACTTAGGCGTAATTTGTTTACGAATATAAGTTTTTGGCCAAAATTAAACGATACCTCTAAAAAATATTATTTATCTATTTGTAGTAGATTATTAATGACTTCGGTAATATTATTAATATCTTCACCATCTTCCAACATCGAAAATGCAAGATATGTTGCATAAATCTCTGGGCTAAATTTAACGTGTTTGTCAGAAATAAACTTATCAATCTGCTGCTCATTGCATTCAAAATTGATGCTTTGCAACTCATTGAACAAGTTAGTTGAGATAGTCTGGTGGTTTTCTCCACAGGCAAATCCTGCTATAATATGGAATAGAAATTTATCGGTAATTTCGTCGTCCTCCTTTTTGAACATCGCGCGAATATGCTTGTAATCGAATTTAGTTTTTGCACTATTGACTATAGTGTCCCAAATCTGATACTCTGCTTTTGTCTCCATAGCTCACTTTTAAATTTATATTGGTATAAGCAATATACTAAAAATAATTCTATTCTAAGCAAGGATGACGTCAAGATTTCTCTGTAAAAGACATACAGGTTGTAGATCTTTTTCTTCCAGCTGAGCGTAGGTTAAGACTGTAGAAGCTCGAAAACCATTTCACCCAATAGGCAACCCAATAGAATTCCAAAAAGAATGGATAGACTTACTTTGAACCATACAGGGCTTGTTTTTAATGCTAATTTCATGGCACAAAAATGGGTTAAAAATATCCTTTTGTAAAGAAATTTAGCGAGGAAAAAGCCTCCTGTAGTGATATGATGACAAGAAACTTTAGGCTTTGTGGTATGATAATTGAAAATTAATATTTGAATTCGATTTTTTTAGTAATTTAAGTCGGAAAATGAATTTTTTGAAAAAGCCTGATTTATAATTATGATGACACGGATAGTATTGACAGTATTTCTATTTTCAATAGCAAAGATGGGACTGGGACAACAGCTGAATATTGATAAGATTCGGAGAGATTATGCGGAGGCAGTAAAGGACGAGGATCTGTGTGAACGTAATTTTGAAGTACTCGATGACGGGGCTAAATCCACTACAGAGAAGGTCTATCGTGCCGCCTATGAGATATTAATAGCAAAACACATGGGCAATCCATTTAAGAAAGTCGGCCAATTTAAAGAAGGTAAAAAGCATCTGGAGGAGTTGATCAAAGATAACCCCAATCATATCGAAGCAAGGTTTATTCGATGGAGTGTACAGGTCCATGCACCGTCTTTTTTGGGTTACAAAGATAATATCATAGAAGACAAAAACTTCTTGGTCAAAAACCTTCATAAGTTGCCGAATGAAGAGGCAAAATCAATTATTTACAATTATCTGAAAGGAGCTAATCCTTATTTGAAAGGTGAGCAGATATTCACTAATGTGGAGTTAAAGGAGTTGGGACAATAGACGTTAAATGATGTTAATTCGATAGAATACTATTTTTTTGGCTGAAATATTGCTTTATCTTGGTTCAACGAATTAATTCAACATCTACAAAATTAGAATGCTATGAAGAATATAGTTTTTCCGATGTCCATACTGACCGCAAGTTTATTTTTTACGGGATGTGGTGTCAGTAAAAAAACATATGTAGGTTTGCAGACAGAGTATAAAAACTTGCAAACACAGTATCAAGATAGTCAACTTCAATTGACCGAAAGTCGGTCACGGATTAAGAGTTTGGAAGATCAATTAGCTTCAGAAAGACAAAATAATGCTGATCTTAAAGCTGCCTATGCCGCATTGCAAGGTTCTTTGGATAAGAGTATCAATCAAAACTCACAGGGAAATGTCAATATTTCCAAGCTTGTTGATGAAATCAATGCTTCAAATAAATACATTAAACATCTTGTTGAGACCAAGAACAAGTCTGACTCGTTGAATTTGGTGTTGACAAATAATCTGACCCGGTCACTGAGTCGTGAGGAATTACAAGAAGTTGATGTGCAGGTGTTAAAAGGTGTCGTTTATATTTCATTGGCAGATAATATGCTGTACAAGTCTGGAAGTTATGAAATCAGTGATAGGGCTGATATGACTTTAAGCAAAATAGCCAAGATTATTCAAGATTATAGAGATTATGAAGTGCTGATAGAAGGTAATACGGATACAGACCCGATTTCGAAACCAAATATTCGAAACAATTGGGATTTAAGTACATTGCGGGCATCTTCTGTCGTTCAGGCATTACAGACCAAGTATGGTGTTGATCCGAAGCGACTGACAGCCGGTGGTAGGGGAGAGTATAATCCTGTAGCTGACAATTCAACGGCTCTTGGAAAACAACGTAATCGGAGAACACAGATTATTATTACACCTAAGTTAGATCAATTTATGGAATTGATTGACAAAGCTCCAGAGCCGACTGAGGTTACACCGGTACAATAATGAAAATTAGATAAATAGCTGTCACCTCGATATGGTGTACAGTATAAAAAAAATCCTTTCCAAAAGCTGGAAAGGATTTTTTTTATCCAAAGAATTTAGTTGGATCGAAACCGTGTTCTTTCAGCACATCGTCTGGAACACCATTCCATACCCCTGGTTTGTTGCCGGCATATCCGATATCTTTGATGCCAATTTCGCTAGTATAGAATCCAGAAGACGTCAGGTTGCGCATCAATGAAAAAAAGGCTGCTCCTTGCTGCATTTCAGGTTTTGCCAATTCAGGATAGGCAATTTCATCAATGAGTGTGAGCTGATCCTTTGTGTCGCATTTTATAAATACATTACCGTGCCGTCTTTTAGTCTGAAGATCAAGCCAACGTAGTCCACCGCGCATCGGGATTTTATTGTCGGGCAAATCCTTTACTATAAACTCGATAAAATCCGGAACACCCGCCTCGGAGGCGCTGCCTGATTTGCTGTCCTTTGGAATAATGATGTCGGCTAAAATGGTAATTGTTGCCATTTCATGTTCATCAAAAAACTTTTCCTCTTTTAGCCGTGCTGTACGTTCATATTCAAAATCTTGGACACCGGGTAGTTTATCTGCATTTGCGGCTGTTGTATTTTTTGCGTCTTTTGTGTTACAAGCTGCGGTTAAAAGACCTGATCCAGCAGCAATAAAGCCTAATGCTTTTAGCGATTCTCTTCTATTCATGCTTTAACCATTTAATTTTTTCTTTTCCTGCAATATATATTCTGCGGTACGCATCGATAGCGCTAGAATTGTCCATGTAAGGTTTTTATCCCCTTGTTGTACAAATGGGCCCGCATCGACCACATAGAGGTTTTTACAGTCATGTGCCTGCCCCCATTTGTTTAATACCGAGGTTTTCGGATCGTTACCCATTCTGGTGGTGCCACCTTCATGAATAATTTTTCCGGGAGCCTCCAAACCATATAAGGTATCAGCACCTGGAATTTTCGACGTGATGACAGCACCCATTTCATGCATAATAGATTGGAATGTCTCCTGCATATGCTTTGCTTGGGCGATTTCCTCATTTGCCCATTTGTAATTAAAACGGAGTACAGGGATACCAAATTTATCAACTTGGCCCGGGTCGATTTCACAGTAGTTATCTTTTCTTGCCAATGCAGTCCCACGTCCAGCCATGCCAACATTCGCGCCATAGTAACTACGGTAATCTTCTTTAAGCGCTGTGCCATATCCACCCTTTGCTTTTGTTTTTCCTTCAGTATCTTTTCCGGCGTCATTTACCTTTGGTACCCAGTTTAGGAATCCATAGGATGGCATATGTAAGCCGCCACCATATTCGATATGGTATCCTCTCGGGAAATTCAGTTTCGCGTTGTCTTCCCACCAAGGTGAATAGATATGGACACTTCCAACGCCGTCTTCGTTATATCTTTTGCGATCGAGCAATTGTGGTAAATAACCAGAGAGACTGGCACCCGTGGAGTCGTGGAGATACCTCCCGACTAAGCCGCTGCTGTTACCAACACCACCCGGATGCGCTTTAGATTTTGAATTTAACATAATTCGGGCGCTTTCACAGGCACTGGCGCCAAGAATTACAGTTTTTCCTTTTACGGTATATTCCTGTAAATCTTTTGTGTCAACATAGGAGACACCGATAGCCAATCCTTCGTCGTTGGTCAATACCTCTCGTACCATTGCATTGTCGATGACCTTTAAATTCCCGGTTTTCATTGCGGGAATGACCAAGCAGGATGAGGATGAGAAATCGCCATATACTTTACATGCACGACCACATTGGCCACAGTAGAAACAAGTGCCTCGGTCTTTAATATCTTTGGATACTTCGGTCAGCACGGCACCCCGTCCCGGAATGACAGGTACACCTGCTTTCTTAGCCCCTTTTGCAATATATAGTTCATTAAGACGAGGCTTAGGAGGTTTCATAAAAATACCATCAGGTTCGTTATGTATACCCTCGGTTGTACCATAAATACCGATCATACGGTCTACGCGATCATAAAAAGGTTTGACTTCGTCATAAGTGATGGGCCATTCATCGGTGATACCATCTTTCGGTTTGAAATCATCGGGACCCATACGCAATGAAATACGGCCCCAGTGATTGGTTCTACCACCCAGCATCCTTGCTCTGAACCATTCGAATTCAGTTCCACTAACTTTACTGTAAGGTTCTCCTTCGATTTGCCAGCCACCGAAGGCCGCATCGAAATCGCCAAAAGGTCGTGTGGTACCAGCACCTCTCCGGGGTGATTCCCAGGGCCAACGTAACTGCAACGAATCTTTTGCGGGATCGTAAAACGGGCCAGCCTCCAGCATCAATACTTTGAGACCCGCATGTGCCAGGATATATCCGGCCATACCTCCACCTGCACCTGAGCCTACGACGATAGCGTCAAACAATTCGGGATTCTCTTTAATTTGATAATTTGACATAATT
>JAQZAZ010000245.1 GCA_029239355.1 Sphingobacterium sp. | reverse complement strand
GCCATCCCTTGTACCTATCTTGCTCGTCTTGCTGACCTACTGGATGTTAGGCCAAAAGAAACTAAATTCCACTCGAGTAATTTGGATCATCTTGATCTTATCGATCGTTTTGAGTGCGTTTGGTATTTTGGGTTAAGAAAGAATCATGGTGTAAAAGGAAATGGGCAGCTGCTGTTATTGTTTTGCAAATCGTATAAGCAGTTAGGATAGTCAACTCGTTGAATAAGAAAAAAATAAGAAGAGAGTGCGGAAAACCATTTTCGCACTCTCTTCTTATTTTTAAGCTTTACCCGACTGTTACGGAAAATGAATTGTCTTATTATGTGAATCCCGGGATTTTGAAACCATTAGGGAAAGATTGAGACTTTCAAGAATCCATACATTCTATTTATCCTCGCAAGGACAATCAAATCACGGTATTATTGGCAGAGAGGGAACTTGATCAACAAACGAAAGCAGCGCAAGTTTTTCAATTTGGTTTAATTTTAAGTAAGATAAAGACTACTTGGAAAATAGTTAAGTAATTGATTTACGAATAGATCGATCATCGGGTATGAATAGTCATTTATAAGAAAGATTGCTTCAAACTGCGTTTAGAAGCTCAATTAGTTGTCGGGTAAATGGAACCCCTTTATTGTATTTACGAGTAACTATAGAAAAGTATTGTCTTATAAGGAATCCTTCTAGTCCAAGTATTTTCGTATAAAAATAATTAAATTACTAATAGTGAACTTGACCAATACCCCTGTTAAAAATAAAGAGTTAGCCAATCATAGACAGTAGAAAATTTTATATAAAGGAGCTTAGACAATGTACAGCCCAAGTGACTTAACGATAGAAAAGGCAATCAAGTTATTAGATGATAAAGCTATTACACATAGAGACTTAATCGAACAATATTTAAATAGAATCTATGAAGTAGAACCATCAGTAAGAGCATTTTCCTATATTAAAGAAAAAAAGGATGTTATCAAAAGTTTGAGCAATAATGTTAAGAACAACAATAATAAATCCCCACTACTAGGCATTCCATATGGGTTAAAAGATATCATACATGTAAAAGACCTCCCACTGGAAGCGGGTTCAAAAACTATGGAAGGTTATATATCCGATAAAAACGCTACTATATTTAACAGATTGAACACAGCGGGAGCAGTCCTCATCGGTAAAACAACTACAGCCGAGTTCGCTAGCGGAGGCGGAGCCCCTAAAACAAGGAATCCTTGGAATCTTGAACATACTCCAGGAGGCTCAAGTTCGGGTTCTGCCGCAGCAATTTCATCAAACATGCTTTTATTTTCTATTGGCACACAAACGTCTGGCTCAGTTTTGAGACCTGCATCGTATAACGGAATTACCGCATTGAAGCCTACATTTGGGCAAATTAGCAAAGCTGGTATCATCCCAGCGAGTTGGAGCATTGATTGTGTAGGTATTTTTACAAAAAATGTCAGAGATTTAAAATACGTATATAACGAAATTGCTGGATATGATATTTTAGATCGTTATACCTATCCGTATCAAAATATAACTCTAAAATTGTCAGAAGGAAATCTATTAAAAAAATTCACCATCGGTATAATAAGTGATTCCTATTTTAAAGGATCTGAAGATGTCATGGCTATCTTTGAAGATGCTATTAAAGCCTTGAAAATCGAAAATCATAGTGTCCATAATTGTAAAATGCCAGCCTCATTCGAGGAAGCAAATAAAGCTCATGAAATTGTGGTAAATGCTGAAACAGCTGCGTATCATCAACTAAAATTTAATGAAGGAAAAGAGTTGTTTAGTACAGAACTTAGGGCTGATATAGAGGTTGGAAGTTCATATGCAGCAATTGATTATCTGCAAGCACAAGAAAATCGATGGGAATACAAAAAAAGTTTTAAGTCAATTTTTGAAAATTTTGATTTATTGATTACTCCAGCAACCACAGAAACGGCGCCAAAAGGTATAGAAAAAACAGGTTCACCCAAATTTAATAAGCCTTTTTCTAATGCAGGTTTACCAACACTCACCCTACCGATAGGTACATCATCACTTACGAATTTACCAGTAGGTATTCAAATAATCGCAAATTTTGATTGCGAGCAGAAACTTATCGATTTAGGGGAACAGCTTCAAATCATTTTTGACTATACACATTTTACTTGTGATTTAGATTTAAATAGTTAAAAAAACTTTTTTGTAATTGCTAGAGTGAAAATACTTTTTTGACGAACGGAAATATGGGGCGAGATAAAGGTGCCTTCAGCTGAAGGGCAACTAATATCGGGTATTTCACCAAAGTGTTAAATCCTCTCGTTTATTTTCTCCCAACCAGCTGAATCAGCGTAATAACAATACTAGCTACGATCGTAATCAAAATAATATTTTGGATGCCACTATTGGCAATAACGATCGCAGCTAGGCTAGCACCAACAGCTCCACCAAATTGATTGGCAGAACTATTCAAACTGATCATCACATTTGATTTGTTCTGAGTTGCTTGTGTAATACCGGTATTTAACTGCAGCCCAATAAACCAAGCATTCATCAACCATAACAACGCAAGGGCAATATTAATCAGAAAATATCCTTGGGTGAAAAAAATGAGGATCGTCAACACGATTTGGATCAGTGAGCCGAGCAATAATGCCTTCGCATATCCGATACGGTCAGCAACAAAGCCTCCTAGTAAATTACCGATAAAGCTAGAAATACCTAAGAAAACCAAGATATAAACCATTTGCTGCTCTATCGACGGGAACAAAAGCAGCAAGTAAGGAGTAAGATACGTATAAAACGCTCCGTAGCCGATAAACATAATAAACATACAGGAAATAACGGTAAACGTTTGTTTTTCTTTCAGCAATAGTAACTCATTTTTTAACTGTAACTTCGATGGTTCTTTTGTATTTTTTGGTAAAAATAGGTGGAAGCACAAGAGCGCTAGGAACATGATCCCGCTCAGCAGCCAGAAAATCCCCCGCCAATCAAAGATGTCTGCTAAAAAACGGGTCAGCGGAATACCTGCTACTAATGCAAAGGAACTGCCCATAATTAAAAAGGCCATTGCTCGACCTTGCTTTTCTTTAGGGGCAAGGGCGACGACTTCACCGATAGCCAAGACACCATAGCTATTTGCTGAAATCCCCATAATCAGACGTGCGAAAAGCAATAAACCAAAATTGGGGAGATAAACTAAGGCGATAGACATCATGATCGTTACGATCAGCATACTTTTCAACAATCGTGTTCGTTCGATATCTCTAAATAAAATAATCGTAATAGGCACACCGATCGCTCCACCATAAGCGTACATCGTATTCAGCATCCCAGATTCTGCAATGGAGACATCCATGGATAGAGCAATCTGATCCAAGATGCCATTAAAAACACCGGCAGTCATTGCCAGAACAAAGTGCATCACAGTAAACATCGATAATACTAGAGTTAATTGTTTTTTGTTTATCATTTTTTATGTATTCTTTCCTTTCCGTAAAGCATAGAAAATAACTGTCAGGAACGATCCGTGAATCTTTGAAATGGGTTGGATCGTAGGGTAGTCTGGCGCAGCTTCGGCACCGATAGCGCCAACACGCACAAAGCGAGTAGGCGACAAAGCTATCTTTGTGTTATTTATGTGAAACAGCTGAGAGCATAAGCGTCGCTTGGTTATTATGGCTTTGCTAAAAAGCGATCTGCGACAACTGTTGGTTTGCTTTGTAAATCAGGAGAGTGATTCTCAGTCAATGACTTTCACTAGAGTAGCGGTTTTCTTCTGAAATGCTCTCTTTTAAAAGGTGATCCATCGCAACGTATCGATTCTCTGCGTTCATTTCAGTGTTATTTTTAGTTTACATGTTAGCGTTTTAAATGACCAATACCTATAACATATATCGTGAAATGCTTGACAGGCATAAAACGAAATGACATGCTAGTTTCAAAAAGGAGACATTGATGGAGCTAAGAGTTTTACGCTACTTTTTAACTGCTGCTCGAGAAGGAAACATCACGAATGCCGCCAATTTTTTACATGTGACCCAACCGACGATTTCGAGACAATTGAAAGATTTAGAAGAAGAGTTAGGGAAAAAACTATTTGTACGAAAAAAACATAGTATTTCTTTGACGGCAGAGGGAATGTTACTGCGGAAACGAGCGGAGGAAATTTTAGCCATTGTTGATAAAACGCAGGAAGAGTTTCAAGCCTTGGACGAAGTTATCAGCGGAGAAGTTTACATTGGTGGTGGTGAAACCGAAGGAATGAAGCAGATCGCTGATATCATTGCTGCATTGAGAGAAGAATATCCGCAGATCCATTACCATTTGTACAGCGGGAATGCCGATGATGTTACGGAAAGACTTGATCGCGGGCTATTAGATTTTGGATTGTTGATACAGCCGGCGGATGTTTCAAAATATGATGCACTGGACTTGCCTACAGTAGACCAATGGGGTGTAGTGATGCGCAAAGATTCTCCTATGGCAAAAAAAGACCGAATCAGAAAAGAAGATCTACTCCACGTTCCACTGATTTGTTCCCGGCAAGCCATACGACAAACGTATACCAAAAGTGAGTTTATCGATTGGTTTGGGGAAGACTTTGCCAAGTTAAATATTGTGACGACCTTCAACTTAGTATTTAATGCAGCTATCATGGTGGAAAAAGGCATTGGCTATGCTTTAACGATTGATAAATTAGTCCAAACGACAGAAGATAGTGCACTTTGTTTTCGCCCATTCGATCCGCCATTGGCGTCTGGTCTTTTGATCGTATGGAAGAAAAACCAAGTATTTTCTCCAGCTGCCGCACTGTTTTTATCCCGCTTGCAAGAAGTTTTTCAAAAGGACAAAAGAGAAGCCTCTGAGTCTAAGGAATGAAAAGAAAGTTGCTGTTGAACGACTAGAACGAAAAAGACGGAACAGAAAGGATTGCTTTCTGTTCCGTTAGTTGTTTGGAGGAAAATAGTTTTTTGTTCATGGAACAATGGCCCAGTGGAGATTCAGCTATGATTCTTTGCATGTATTTTTTATGGGATGAATTCTAATATGGGGGATTTGACTCTTAGCAGTAATCGTCATTGGAGGATTTGCAAGAGCGCATGGTTAGATACTACAGTTCGCACTTTTTGTCATCTAGAAAAGGAAACGATGAAAGGCTGAAAACTTGCGCATTGGTATGAAAATTTTGCTAATTTTCTTCTTACTTAAAAGGCGTATGTTTGTCACTAAAGAAAGTATCTAAGATTTCATGCACATCTTTCCAAAGATTGTAATTGTTCTAGCATTTCTCACGCAATATGAAACTGAGGAAATTGAATGAACAAGCAGTACATTAATTAAAATAGCCGATTATTTTGATATGTGTATTGAATATCTGTTGGAAAGAATCAAAATAAAAAAAGACAGAAACCCTTGATACAGAGGGTTTCTGTCTTTTTGAAGATTATTCCCACTCCACAGTAGCAGGTGGTTTGCTCGTAATATCGTACACGATCCGATTGACGTGTGCGACTTCGTTGACGATGCGGACGCTGATTTTTTGTAGGACTTCCCATGGGATGCGGGCAAAGTCAGCGGTCATGCCATCGATTGAAGTG
>JAQZAZ010000244.1 GCA_029239355.1 Sphingobacterium sp. | reverse complement strand
CATGGCTAAATTTGTGTTTGTTGTCCCCCCACTGACAGGTCATGTCAATCCGACGTTGAGCATTGGTGCTGAACTATTGGAAAGAGGACATGAGGTGGCTTGGATCAGTCTCGACAAAAACTTAACGGATAAACTTCCAGCTGGCGGAAAGCTTTTGCTTATTCAATATGACCAGACGGATGAAGAAAAAAAAGAAAGCGAACAGTACCTTGATATCATTTCAAAAAAGATTGTCTATGGTATCGATAGCATCAAGTTTCTTTATGAAGATGTACTTATCCCTTTAAATAGACATTGTTATAAAGGTATCCTTACCTTATTAGAAACATTTGCACCTGATCTCGTGATTGGCGACCATCAATTATTTGCGGCATCCATCGCTGCAAAAAAACTGGGGCTCCGCTATGCGACCACTGTCACGGCACCCGCAGCAATCAAAATTGTCAGTGAACTCCCAAAGGTACACGAATGGGAAGAAAAGCAGATCGTTGCTTTACAACAGGAACTCGGTGTAACTGGGAATAAATCTTTGGATTGCTCGGATTTACTTACGCTTGTCTTAACATCCCGTTATTTCTTTGGTGAGATGGATCTCAGTTCAAACTATCAGTTCACAGGACCTGTCCTGGCCGAACGTCGGGTATCGGCTGTATTTGACTGGGATAAACTGCATGCTAGTAATCGAAAAAAAATCCTGGTCAGTATTGGTACTACCTTTGATCATGACCATAAGAAAGCATTTTTCCAAAAGGTTATCGATGCATTTGCAGGAGAAGACTTAACAGTCGTCGTCGTTTCAGATCCGCAGCTATTTGATGCCTGGCCTGAAAACTTCATGGTTTATCAACAAATCCCACAATTGGATCTGTTACCACATCTGGATGCTGTTGTATGCCATGGTGGCCACAATACCGTCTCCGAAACTCTTTCACAGGGTCTACCACTTGTGGTCATCCCGATCGCTTACGACCAGTCACATGTCGCGGGTCGCGTAGTGCGTACAGGTGCCGGTGAACGACTGAATTTCAATCGCTTTAAAGCACATCATTTAAAAGATAGTGTCCATGCCATCTTGAATAATCCAACCTATCGTGAAGCTGCACATACCGTACGTCAATCTTTTGTTGATGCGGGTGGCACGAAAACCGCAGCGGACCTCTTGGAACAAACTGCCGCTCCTATCGCTTCAAGAGCGGATGTACCGGCTAAGTTCCTCTTTGTTGTTCCACCATTTTTTGGACATATCAGCCCAACATTAAGTGTAGGTGCAAGCCTCCTTGCCCGCGGGCATGAAGTTCGGTGGTTTGGCATAACGCCATTAGCTGATCATCATATCCCTGCAGGTGGAAGTTATATCTATCCTGAAGCGGATCTGGTACCTTTTCAGGAGGAACTGCAACAGCTATTGAAACGTCAGGATGATGGCCCCTCCTGTTCGGGCCCTGAAGTCATGAAACTGGCGCTGGAAGAAACCTATGTCCCGATCGCAAAAATGATGATGCCGGGATTGGAACGTCTTCTCGGCCAATGGCAACCTGATGTGATCGTAAACGACTGCATCACCTTTGGAGGTGCGCTATTCGCACATAAACATCAGATCCCTTGTGTGACAACAACTCCTGTTCCACCGGATGTCATGGGCGACACGGAGAAGAGTGCTCCTAAGATATTTGAGTGGCAGCAAAATCTGATCAAAGACCTCCAAAAGGCCGTGGGAATTTATGATGAAGGTATCTTTATACACTCCCATCAGCTCAACCTGATATTTACATCACAAGCTTTTGCCGGTTTTGAAACGGTACCACCACACATGAAATTTGTCGGACCGGTCAAAGGTCGTCCAAACAATACCCCTTTTGACTGGGAACGTTTGGCCGCCAGCACTACTCCAAAAGTATTTGTATCCTTAGGTACACTGCTCGTGGATATTCGAAAAGCATTTTTTGGTAAACTGATCGAGGCCTTTGCCGATCAGCCGGTGACAATTATTGCCGCTACCCCACCGGAAATATTTGAAGAATGGCCTTCCAATTTTATTGTGAGTGGCTTTGTCCCTCAATCCGCATTGATGCCACACATGGATATGGTCATTTGCCATGGGGGCTTCAATACGGTGAACGACACCTTTACCAATGGTTTACCCATGCTGATCACACCAATCGCCTATGATCATTTTCATACTGCCAAACTGATTGAGCAGGCGGGTTGTGGGCTTAGCATCCGATACAAACGTATGCGCATCGATGCGCTGCGGGACACCGTGTTTGAATTGTTGGAAAACCCGATCTATCGAAATGCCGCCAAGGAGGTACAGAAGACCTTTCTAACCGCTGGCGGTAACGACCAGGCCGTAGCGCTATTGGAAGATTTTGTGAAACAAGAATGTTTGACATTGGCACAGGTGTAGGCGATGAAAAGAAAACTACTATTTGGTGAACGCATGCTGTTGGGGGATGGAACCGAGCCCTTCAACGCCGTCATTCCCTTTCGGCTACGTGGTGTTTTCAGCGAAGAAGATATCAAATACGCCTTGAGCCGATTACAGGAAAAACATCCATGGCTGCGGGCACTTGTCCAACATGATGAGAAAAATACACCTTGGTTTCAAGTTCCGGAACTAACCGTATCGATTCCGATACGCTTAGTAAACCGAAAAAGTGAAGACGACTGGCAAGAGGAATCCAAACAGGAATGGCATTCGACCTTCGATTTTCAGACGAAACCTTTAATCCGATTTGTCTGGATTAAGGGGGAAGAAGTCTCAGATATGCTATTTGTTTTCCATCATTGCTTATGCGATGGTGGCTCGGCCATGGCATTATTGTATGAATTTCTAAAAGTACTGGACAATCCAGCCGCGGAAATCGGATTAGAGAATCCTATTCTTGGTATTGAAGATGTGGTACCAGCGCATATTTTGCAGAGTGGCAAGAAGCAATTTAAAGCAAAAACAATTGGCCGATTAGCAGCTTTGGCCATTAAATGCATTCCTGTCAACAGAAAAGTGATTGACCGGCAGACAGACTATTTGATTCATTGGAAGTTTGACAAAAAAACCAGTGAACAGCTGATTTCCTATTGTAAATCATTGGGCATCACCGTCAACACATTTTTAGGCGCAACGGTGCTGGCAGCATTCCGGAAAGTACGTGGCGCGGCAGCTTTCAATAAAGTCTCCTGTCCCGTGGATATCAGACGTTTCGCTCCACAGATAAAAGATGATCATATTTTTGCGTTCGGATTGATGATCGTCATGTCTTCGAATCAAAAAATGAATTTTTTGGATAATCTCAGGTTGATGCAGACAGAAGTAGAACGCAAAACAGCAAAACTCAATCCCTATATTACCATGATGGTCATGGAATCTGCCCACGATGCGCTAAAAAACTTCACACGGCTGTTAAAACAGGGCAAGTCATCCAACGATTGTATGTTTTCCAATTTGGGGCGTATACATATCCCCGATCAATATCGCACATTCAGCCTGGAAACCGTCTTTAGTCCATCCGTCATTGGTCCTCTGGGCAACACAACGACAATGGTCACTTCTACCTTTCGTGGACAGATGGATTTCTCCTTTATGGGAAGTGAGGGCTATTTACCGCAGGCCGAGGCGCTGGCCATCCGCGATGAGATCATCGATCAGATCAAACAACAATTAGATTATCAGGCGGCATCATGATCAAAAGAAAACTAATGATGGTGGAACGTATCATGTATATCGATATCGAAACACCGCTGAATTGCGTATTTACGGCAAAGATCAAGGGCGAGATCATCGAAGAACATCTTCGGAACGCGCTAGTAAAAATTCAGCGCAAACATCCTTTGCTCCGATCGTCCATCCAAATCGAGCATACACAACAGCCTTACTTTGTGCTGAAGGATGATATGGCCCCTATCCCACTCCATATCGTCAAGCGCCAAACAGATATGGATTGGCTGACGGAGTCGGAACGAGAATGGTATCGCCCATTTAAAGCTGAAAATAAGCCGCTAGCTCAATTGGTATGGATCAAAGGCAATTCCGCTTCGGAGCTGCTTTGGGTATTACCACATTGTGTCTGTGATGGAACCAGTATTGTCACCTTGATGCGGGAGCTACTTGAGCTGCTGGACAATCCGAATAACGAACTCACCCCCTACCAGCTTTTTAAATCGATTAACGAATTCCTGCCACAGAATTTCGACATTCAGAAAAACTCCCGTAAAGCCAAGTTCTATTTGCTATTGGCAAGATTCTTCTTTTTCCTGCAACGAAAGAGCAGAAAAAGAAATTTAGGGAAAAACTATGCGATGCACTGGAAACTGGATGCAGAAACAACTGCTGCCATAACCCTGGGCTGTAAAGACCAAAATATTTCTGTCCATGCGCTCCTATGCACGGCATTTATGCAAGCTTTTCGGGAGGTGCAAGGTAATGCTGCAAAAAATAAAGTGATCAGTCCCGTTGATATCCGGCACTTTATTCCAGAAATCAAACAGGACCACATGTTTGCTTTTGCGCCAACAGTGGAACTTGCCCTAAAAAAGGGGAATGATAATGTCGTTGATACTGCAAAAGATATCAAAACGGCGCTCACACAAAAAATAGAAAAGATGGATGCCCGGGAGCTACTCTGGATGGGGGAACAGATGCACCCGCTAGTGGAGCGTATGATTTCTATGTTAAAATCGAGCCCGGGAGGACATGACGTCACGCTGTCCAATATGGGTAAGCTCCAGATTCCAAACGAGTACAACAACTTCACTCTGGAGACCATATACAGCCCAACAGTGGCTTTCCCCTGGTTGAATTCAAATACCTTGGTTGCAACGACGTTCAATCAACAAATGGATTTCACGTTTATGTCCAATGAAGATTTTTTACCGAAAGAAGAAGCGATTAAAATAAAAGATAAGGCGATCGCACTCATGACCTTATCCCTATAGCACTCCACATGACGAAGTTTACGGAATCAAAGAAAATAAAAAAAACAACGCTCAAGCGCTTTTTAAGGAAGCGTGCAATCTATTATATCCTCCCAAATGTATTCTTCAATTTCCTGGTTGCCTACGCCAGCTTTCAGGAGCTGGGGTATACCCACTTTTTTGCTGGCCCTCAAAGTCTGGCCCGACTGACCCTACCTATGGCTATATTTTTACCTGTCGTCCTTACCATGGATATTATCAAACGGGTGATCGCGGCCATCGAACAGAAGTCGATCGAATTAACGTTAGATAATGAACTGAATAGGAATAGATTTATTATGAAGCTGTGTATCATCCATGGTTTCGTAACGGGTTTATTTGTATTCATTTGTCTTCTATTAGCACAATATAACCTTTCTACACACTACAAACTAAATGCAACTGCTATGGCTATTTTCGATGCGCTGCTCGCAGGTGTACTATCAATTTTGTTCACCTACTTACCGATTAGGAAATTAAGAAAATATTTATCTGAGCCGTCGCTAGTCATGCAGGAAATAGAACGAAATTAGCTTCCCATTAGGGGAAGCATGCCCTTCTAACATTTGCTACCTAACGTCAGTATATGCTTTTTTCAGAAATAAAAATGCTGTAATGTCCTGATCTTGGGTTTTATTGACTATTAGGATT
>JAQZAZ010000243.1 GCA_029239355.1 Sphingobacterium sp. | reverse complement strand
TCTAGATAAATGATAGAAATTCCACTTCGGTGGTCTACAGAACCCGGCTTACAAGGTTTGCTTCTTTTTCGCTAATTGCTAAAAAAACCTTATATTGATTTCCGTAATTGAAAATAGCATAACGCTGAATTTATGAGTACAATTTTAATCATTGACGATGAACGCGCCATCAGAAGCTCTTTGCGTGATATCTTAGAATACGAAGATTATACGATTTTAGATGTTGACAATGGTCGTGATGGATTGGAGATCTTAAAAAAAGAAAAGGTCAACTTGGTTCTGTGTGATATCAAGATGAATAATATGGACGGGATGGAAGTGTTATCTGAGGCACATCAGAGTAGTCCAGATATTCCTTTTATAATGATCTCTGGCCATGGAACGATTGAAACCGCGGTTGAGGCAGCAAAAAAGGGAGCTTTTGACTTTTTGGAAAAACCACTGGATCTAAACCGATTGCTTATTACGGTTCGGAATGCATTGGATAAAAGTTCTCTTGTCACTGAAACCAAAGTATTAAAACGAAAAGTAAGCAGTTCAAAGACCAAAGATATATTAGGGGAGTCCGGTGCAATTAAACGTATCAAAGAGACGATAGATCGTGTGGCCCCAACAGAAGCTAGGGTACTGATTACCGGTGCAAATGGTTCAGGTAAAGAACTTGTTGCCCGTTGGTTGCATGAGAAGTCAAATCGTTCACAAGGACCATTGATTGAAGTAAACTGTGCTGCCATTCCTTCGGAATTGATCGAATCAGAATTGTTTGGACATGAAAAAGGATCCTTTACTTCGGCAATTAAACAACGTATCGGTAAATTTGAACAGGCGAGTGGCGGGACATTGTTTTTGGACGAGATAGGGGATATGAGCCTTTCCGCTCAGGCTAAAGTGTTGCGTGCTTTACAGGAACATAAAATAACCAGAGTTGGTGGTGACAAAGAAATTGATGTCAATGTACGTGTTGTAGCTGCGACCAATAAAGATTTGTTAAAGGAAATTGAAGACGGCAATTTTAGAATGGACTTATACCATCGCCTCTCGGTGATTTTAATCCATGTGCCAGCGCTGATAGATCGTGTTGATGATATTCCATTGCTTTCAACAAACTTTTGTGAAGAAATATGTATGGAATATGGTATTCCTGTAAAGGAAATCACAAATGCAGCGATGAGAGAATTAAGCCATCTTCCATGGACAGGAAATATTCGTGAATTGCGTAATATGATTGAAAGACTTATTATTTTGAGTGATAAATCTATTACCGATAAGGATGTTGTCGCATTTGCTAATCCTTCACGTGAACCGGTCAATGGAATTGCCCACGAAAAGGGAACGGTGAATTACGGACTAGATATGGATTCCTTTGACTCATTCCAAGATTATAAGGATCATGCGGAAAAAGAATTTATAAAATATAAATTGGAGAAAAATAACTGGAATGTTTCCAAGACTGCAGATGATCTGGATATACAACGGAGTCATCTCTATAGTAAGATTGAAAAGTTTGGTCTCAAAAGAGACTAGCAAAAAACACGGGCTTCCAAAAGAAGCCCGTGTTTTTTATAACCTTTGTAATAGTTCCTTGTATTCAATTGAAGAAACACAGTTGAAATGATCCTCGTATGAATTAAGCGATTAATACCTCATGAGAATCTTCTATTGCAATATTGCTTTCACATTAGCTACTGAAATTTCCGTATAATTTCTGATATAGGTATCGCTAACAGGAAGTTCCTCTTTTTTGTGGGTTGATAATACCGCAACGACTTTCATTCCCGCATTTTTGGCCGCTGTAATGCCCGAAAAAGAATCTTCAAACACAATGCATTTTTCAATTGGCATACCTAGATTTTCCGCTGATTTCAAATAAACTTCGGGATGAGGTTTGTGAAGTTTTACATCTTCACTGCTCAAAGTTGATGAAAAAAGATCGCGGATCTTTAGTTCATCCAAAATCAGATCCATATTTTCTTTAGGAGCCGATGTTGCCACTGCAAGTTTGAAGCCCTTGTCTTTTAAATCTTTCAGAAATTCGATCAAGCCTTTAATAGGGGCAACATGTTCTTTATAGATTACCCTAAAAAGCTGCTCTTTTTCAAACTCAAGCGTACGCAATTCTTCAGGAGAGATCGGACGTTGAAAAAAATGTTGCATGATATAGCTGTTGTGTTTGCCATACATATGCTGTTCGAATTCTTCTTCAGTAGCCTGCTGTACGTTATGGTTTTTAAAAAAAGCTCTGAAAGCTTCTGCATGAAAGGGGTTCGTGTGGCTTATAACCCCGTCCATATCAAAAATTGCCGCGTATTCTGTCATTTGGCTAATATACAATAATTGCTTTATTTGATTGTTTGGCAAATTCATATTCTGGTAAATATTTTAAGATGATATTACAATATGCTCAGATTATAACGTCCTTTATCGGAACCACTTACTTCTTTGTGAAACTGAAAGAAATCCTCATAGTTGCTTGCTGGATAATTTCCTTCGAAGAGTTCCAGTTTTCGATACGTGAAAAGTTTATTACCTTTTATCTCCGATTTAAATTCATATTTACCAAATGGTTTTTCGATCACCTTTTGTTCGGGAGTTATTGTTTTTAAAATGTTATTTGGCAGTGCAATGCTAATGCTGTCAATGTCAACAAATCCCCGTTCTATAAAAATATCTTCCGTACGGTTTTTATTCTCAGATATGCTGGATTGTGTATTGAAAATATTGGGCTGAATCAGCATCTTATTACCGTTTTTTACCGCATAGTTTTTAATGGAAATTGACAAATTCTCTTCAATAAATGGTTCGTCTTGTTTGTGCTCAGTGTATTTTACCTGTTCAAAATTAATGTTGTCGATATTATAATATTCTGCCAGCAGTTTAGTTTTTTCATTGTTGCTTGCCAAAAGAATTTCCATATGATTTTCATACTGCGTACCATAAAATTTGGTATTTAAGGAGCCTTTTATGCTTCCATCATCGGATAGGCTAAGCTCGGCGTTACGAAGCTGAAGATTGATGGCATTGCTATATTTTGGCGTATGCATAATCACACCGCCATTTTCGGTACAGGCAATGACATCTCTGTCATCTGTAAAATTGCTTAGGAATCCAAAAGGGAGGTTCTGGCTGGTACATTCCAGCCAGGTCGTGTCATTTTTGAATGGCAGGCATAGGATTGCATGGTTGCCATCCTGTACATTTGCAAATGTTTTATGAAAATTCTCCTTACGTTTACCCGCCTCAACCATACAGTAGTAAGATGGTATACCTACAGCAGATAACATGCTTCCCATATAATTGACCAAGGCTTTACAGTCACCATAGCCTAAACGGTCAACCTCGGATGCCGGGAAAGGCTCAAGTCCACCAATTCCAATCTGAATACTGATGTATCTCGTGTTTTTCTGCAAATAGTCATAGAGGATCTTCGCTTTTTCTTGATCCGATGAGGCGTTCTTTGTAAGTGACATGAACTTCTGTTTTGAGGCTTCAGTAAGATCCTGCTTTTTGCTTAATAATTTAGTTGAAAACCAGTCACCATACTCTTTCCAATCACTAAAATTGCCTTCTTTTCCATAATAGACAAAGTTTTTGGGAACGATCAATACGCTTGTTCTTTTCAGATTGGGATTGGGGCTATAAGATTCCTCTTTTTTAGCTGGAATTTGTTCCGCATTCCAGGTTTTACTGACTGTTTTATCGGTTTTCTCCTCTTTGATATTACCTTTATAGTTTTTTGACTCGATACGGAATTCACTACCGATCGGAGTTATAAATTGGTAACTACTTTTTTCAACAGATACATTGTTTGAAACTTCCGGAGTCCATGAAGGAATGATTAAGTTTTGTTTATGCCTTACTTCGTATTGATATTCGATGGTATAGGGGTAGCTATGATAATCCGGGATATAGACTTTCATTCTCGAGTCAGCAAACATTGTACTGTTGTCGACTGCACTTACATCTTTAAAATCCTTAGTTGCAATTTTTTTCTGCAATATCCCCATTTCATTATAGATCGCACCCTTTATGCTTTTGATCTCATTTGATTTGTTATAATGTATCGGAAGGGCGGCATAGTAATCCCCATTTTTATTATAAACGGTAATGACGCGTGTGACCGTTTCAGTGACCTGCTCAGGGGATTTTACTTCCACCACAGTTTTATCATTTCGGACTGTTGCTACTGCCCGGCTTTTTAGCGTACCTGGAATCTGGGCAATATCGTAGTTTTCCTGAGCAATTGCAGCAATTGGAATCAGGAAATAGGCTAAATTGGCAAATAACGTTTTCATTTTTTTGTGGTTAATCTAATGTCTAATTTCTGCTGTTGTATAATACGTGAATAGAGTTCTTTTAAAGAGAAATATTCGTCTACTGTAAATATTGGTTTATTAAAACTAAGACTCCCCATAACCTCTAGTTTGGTGCCCGTTAGCTGTGTTATGTATTTATATCTTGCAGCGGACTCAGGAAGAGCCAAAGATACATTTTGTGGTTTATCGGTTACTTCGTATTGTTCCGGGATTTCCAATTGGATATTGTATTGGAGCTTAGACTTAAATCCCATATCTACCGGATAAGTGCGGTCTTGAATTTTGAATGGATTATAGGAAATGCGATCGATGACGTTTGGAGCAAGCGATAATATATTGTTTTCTTGCTGTTTATTAACATCTAACGTAATATCATACGTCTCGTTTAGTACCTGATCGAGTTCGTTAAGATGTTCAATTTTGGCATTGGTAAAACTGATGTTGGGCATCTCTTCATCCAGTTTTTCCCAATATTCTTCGAGCGAGTTGAATTTGGCTATATGTTGCCTTTTTAAGAGCGCTTTATTACCTTGACTGCTGATGATCAGTGTGCCCTTAATTTGACCTTTGTCATTCAGTACGCCCGTCAGCGTATAGTATTGTTCGGATATCTCCTCGGAGGCTAGGGGGAACCAATCTGAACTCTTTTTGGAGTATATGATTCTGCCGCGTTCATTGAGACATTGCAATGGCAATGAGCCAAAGGGAAGATAGTTATTCGATGCGTCCAATTTGTATTTTATTCCATCGATGTCCACACAGGCGATTACATAGTCAAAATCAGATAATACAGGAAATAGCGAATTTGGGTTACCATTTCGTCTTGTCGATAAAATAATTGGATAAGCATCTAAATCCGCAGCCTGTAAAGCTGTAATCAACGATAAATTGATATCACCAATATTACCAGTTCTCTTTTCTAAGGCTTTTTCGATTCCATTTTCGGAATATTTTCCAACATAATTATTCCATTTTATCTGTTTTTTGATGTAGTCGTAGATTTTGTTGGCCTTTACCAATTTTGAATCATCTGGAGATAAAAGCGTTGACAGCGTAGTTTTGAATAGATCTGTCTTTTTTAATTGGCCACCAAAGGTCTTCTCATTCATTAATTCTGTGTCAACATCTTTCCATGTCTTGCTAAATGTTTTTTTGACACCAGTGCTTGGATAGAATATGGATTCGAGCTCGTAATATATGGCGGATTTAAAATTTTTGGGAGAAGTCATAAAGTCTTCTTCAACAAAAGCCGGAATATTGGACATCGTATAGGTGAGCTTTGAACAATCCATTCTTACTCCATCCAAAAAAAGATATTCC
>JAQZAZ010000242.1 GCA_029239355.1 Sphingobacterium sp. | reverse complement strand
TGAGGGATTCGAACCCCCGAACCTGTGACAGTTAACGGTTTTCAAGACCGCCGCATTCGACCACTCTGCCAACTCTCCGCGACAAAAGTAGAAATTCTGTATAGATTTGCAAAACTTATTTTTGCAACGATGTCTTATGGTTTGAAAATGAGCTAGATTATTTTTAAAATGCTATGCCGGAATAATCTCATGGCAGTGCTTTTTAATATTGGCCGCTATTTTATCAATCGGCAGGTCGTCCTGATCTACACCAAAGGGCTCTTCGATCGATTCTCCAATCAATTCAAGCGATGCTAATACATAAAGGATAAACGGAACAGCAACAATGACAAAATACCCGATCGAAAAAACATAACCTACTGGTAGCGTCATGGTATAGAAGATGACGAACTTCTTAATAAATGCGCTATAAGCCAATGGAATTGGGGTGTTCTTGATACGCTCACACGCACCACATACATTGGTCATCGACACAATCTCTTCGTTGAGAATAATCAATTGATCCCCACTGATAATCCCTTCTTTGTAAAGGTGGTTTATCTTTTGAAAAATCATATTGGAGATTTGATTTGGTCCATGCTTTTTACTGTCCAAAGATTTAAGCTCCGGATGTTCATTTTCATCAAGCATAAATTTGGTGTAGTCGGAACGCAAAAATTCATACAAGGTTTCTGCAAACAGTGGAATACTTTTTCGAAAGAAACTGCGGTTGACTTTATCACTATCATCCAGAATCGCGTTGAGTTTATAAGCGAAAGCGCGACTTACATTGGTCAACATTCCCCATTGCTTGCGTGCTTCCCACCAGCGATCGTAAGCGGTGTTTGTTCTAAATACCAACAATAGTGAGATCACAAAACCCAAGAGGTTATGGACAATGGTAATATTCTTAACCCAACTTCTTTCGTTTAACTTGAGGTATTCTAATTCAAGATAGGCAATAGCCCAAGAATAGAAAGCAATGAAAACAAGAAAAGGCAACAATTTTTTAAAAGTGTCTGACTTATGTAATTTGAAAGTTGCTGATAGCCAATCTTTAGGGTTGTATACGATCATATACAAAAATATAAATTGTTACGAAAACTTTGCGAGTTAATTGTGATTCCCGTAACTTCATCATCGTATGGCGCAACAACAACGAAAACGAGCAAAAGCCGGTCGGAGGAACCAGCAGTCAAGTCAGACTAAATGGATCTGGATGGCGGCAGCTATGTTGGCGTTCTTCCTATGTCTTGTTGCATGGCACTATAAGGCCGGAATAATGTATTACTTCCGTGTGGCAACATCCAGAAATAAGTCTTTAACGAGGGAAGCGAAATACGATATCCGCAATATTGAAATCATGAGTAAGCACGATGATAAGGTCTTTGGTATTGATGTTTCGACCTATCAGGAAGATATCGACTGGCAAAAAGTGAACACCATCAACGATCAATTTCCTATTGATTTTGTATTTATTCGGGCGACGATGGGGGAAAAGGGAGTGGATGATAAGTTTAACCGAAATTGGTCTAAAATCCATAATCGGGCGATCTTACGAGGCGCATACCATTATTTTCGACCAAATGAAAATTCGGTTAAGCAAGCTAAAAATTTTATCCGTAAGGTACGGCTTCATCCAGGGGATCTTCCTCCCGTACTGGATATCGAAGAACATCCAAAGCAACAATCGATGGACAGCTTAAAAGTGGGATTGAAACGTTGGCTCGATGAAGTGGAGGAACATTATAAAGTCAAACCAATTCTGTACTCTGGAGATAAATTCTACAGTGATTTTTTAGAAAAGGAATTCGCAAACTATATCCTCTGGATCGCGAATTATAATTTTTGGATCGAAAACCCTAAAGAACATTGGACGTTTTGGCAATTCTCAGAAAAGGGCTCGGTTACCGGTATCCGAGGAAATGTTGATTTAAATATTTATAATGGTAAGATAACGGAATTAGAAAAATTGGTTATTCCCTTTAAATAGTAAAATTAGATGAATAGAATTTTAGTGGTCATACTTCTAGGGACCATCTTTATATGGACTGATTCATTGTCCGCTGGTATAGGATTGGGGCTGCAACCGAGAGCATCTTTTTGTAGTATAATGGACTTACCATTGCTCTCTGTGAAACAATTTAAAAAACTACGTGCTCAGGATGATGTGCTAGTTTTGGATACCCGGACAGGCGATGATTTCCTAACGGGTTTCATTCCACAATCTATCAATATCGGTTTTAAAGGACCGTTTGATACTTTTTTGCAGCAGGTCATTCCGGATAGAAATCAGAAACTTTTGCTTGTGGTTGAAGAGCAGGATCGTGTGCTCCTGGGTGAACGTCTTGCGCAACTGGGGTATTCGGCAGTAATAGGTGTATTGGATGGGGGTATAGCACGTTGGAAAGGCCAGGAACCGATGGATTCGGTGGTTAACCTGTCGGCGCAGGAATTTCGAGAAAGATCAGATCTAGGTCATATTGTAGACATACGGACAGCGAAAGAATTTAATAAAGGACATATTGACAATGCAATGAACATTCCTTTGGTAGATTTCGCTAATTTTGGTAATACGCTAGAAAGAGACAATGGACAGCTCTATGTGCATTGTCAATCAGGTTATCGCAGTGCGGTTGCCGTGTCAATTTTGCGTGCAAAAGGATTTAAAAATGTGTGCAATATTCAGGGTGGATATAAGGCAATGAAAGACGAAATAAAGGAGAATTAATAATGGCAACTTTTGACCAGATTATTCAATCAAATTCACTGGTTTTAGTGGATTTTTTTGCAACGTGGTGCGGTCCATGCCAAACAATGGCGCCGGTGTTACAGGATGTAAAGGAATTTTATCAAGAGGATCTTTCCATAATAAAGATCGATGTGGATAAAAATCCAAAAATCGCTTCCATTTATAAAGTAAGTGGTGTACCTACATTTATATTATTCAAGAATGGTCAACAAGTGTGGCGCCAGAGTGGGATGATCCCAAAGATGGAATTACATAAGTTGATAGATCAAGCGAAGTAATCTATAGGCAAAAAATAAGGCGTTCAATTTTAATTGAACGCCTTATTTTTTTAATGATTTTCTGGTTTTAATAGGTAGTGTTATATCGCACTAAATACTAAAACTCATCGTCATCGTCGAAGTCATCTAATCCTTCAATTTCAGGGATTTCGAAATCATCGTTATCGAAATCATCATCATCGTCATCAGGTCCATTGAAAGATGCGAATTTTACTTCTTCAAGATCTTCGGTAGCTAATATTGCCGTGTTCATAAAATAATACTTTATTGTTCCTTATTCAATGTTGTAAAATTAGAGAAGAAAACTATTTTTTAAAACTTTTTTTAAAAAAAATATTGCCCTTTATTTTTCTGTTAATCAGTATGTTGAATTGTTTTTTGAAAATAAAAATTTATTTTATTTTATTTACTCATTTGTTTCGCCAATTGCGTTGTCTTCCGTGACGATATCTTTTAGTTGTGGAAGGTCGCGAACACCGTTGATTCCAAAATGATCCATAAACTGTTGGCTGGTCGCATACAAAAGTGGTTTACCAATGGTATCGGCTTTTCCAGCTATTTTGATTAGTTTCTTTTCCAAAAGTCTTTGGATAGAATAATCACAGCTTACGCCTCTGATCTGTTCAACTTCCAGCTTTGTAATTGGCTGTCTATAGGCGATAATGGCAAGTGTTTCCAGTGCCGATTGACTGAGTTTACGTTTGTTGTTGTGATTTTGTAATTGCTGTATCGCTTCGTGATAAACTGCTTTGGTCAGAAACTGGTAGGAATTATTAATGTAACGTAACTCCAAAACATGCTCCTCATCTTTATATTTATTCTCGATCTTTTGAATCAATTCGCGCAGCTCTTCTCGAGATACTTCAATAGCCAAAGCTTCTTGCAGGATCTGTTTGATATCCGGAAGATCTATACCTTCTGCTGAAGCAAAAATAATTGCTTCAATATTTCTAATGACGTCTTTCAATGTAGGGTATTAATAATTAATAACTTGTTCGACCATGTGCGCTGGTAACTCTCTGAAATCATACTTTTGTGTCCTTAATTGTGGAGCAAAGCCTGCTTCCAAAATTGCCTCTTGGATTGATTTAGACGTGAATCGATGGGGAGCACCCGCTGCCGAAACAACATTTTCTTCAATCATAATGGATCCAAAATCGTTGGCACCAGCATGTAGGCATAATTGGGCCGTACGTTTTCCAACAGTAAGCCAAGAAGCTTGAATATTTTTGATATTAGGCAGCATGATCCGACTCAAAGCAATCATACGGATATATTCTTCACCGGTAACGTCATTGGTAATGCCACGAAGCCTTTTCAATAATGTGCCATCATCTTGGAACGGCCAGGGAATGAAGGCGATAAAGCCATAGGAATCCTTCGGTTTTTCATCTTGTACTTCTCTGATCCAAACCAGATGCTCAAAACGTTCCTCTATGGTTTCAATATGGCCAAACATCATCGTAGCCGAAGTAGGCAGATTTATTTTGTGCGCAGCACGCATGACATCAAGCCATTCCTTACCGCCACATTTTCCTTTGGATATCAGACGACGGACCCGGTCATTTAGGATTTCAGCTCCAGCTCCGGGTAGGGAATCTAATCCTGCCTCTTTGAGCTGAGTCAATACGTCAATATGGCTCATATTCTCCAATTTGGAGATATGGGCGATTTCGGGCGGTCCGAGTGAATGTAGTTTTAGCGTAGGATAGAGTTCCTTCAACTGTTTGTATAGATTTTTATAAAATTCAATACCCAAATCAGGATGGTGTCCCCCCTGTAGCAAGAGCTGATCGCCGCCATATTTAAAGGTTTCTTCGATCTTTTGCTTGTAGCTCTCGATATCAGTGATATAACTGTCTTCGTGACCGGGACGTCGGAAGAAATTGCAAAACTTGCAATTTGCAACACAGACGTTAGTCGTATTCACATTCCTGTCAATCTGCCAAGTTACCTTGCCATGTGGTACTTGTATCTTACGCAATTCATTGGCTACGAAAGTCAAATCAGCTGTAGGTGCATTTTGATATAAAAAAACACCTTCTTCCTTGGAAAGGAACTCAAATCGGAGCGCCCGTTCTAATAAACTACTTACATTCATCAAAACAAATATAAGTACCTTTTAGCGTATTTAAATGGATTTGGCGAATATTTGACATTCAGGTTTAATAGGGAAGCGGAAGTAGATTGAAGGGGGCTAGCGGAATCTTTTTTGTAACAAAAGTATCGTGGAAATACTTAGTGTAATAATTACAATAACTTGATTTATAGTGTTTTGTAATTTAAATAAGAATTTTCTTTTTTTTTACATTTATTATTCTTTACATTTATTTAACAGATTTTAACATTTCTGTGAATAACCAAACTAAAGAAAAAATGATGACCAAAAAGGGCTCGCAGCTGGTGACGATGCATATTGTTTCCACTGGAGTCGAATGACCAACAACTTAAAAACCAATATCAACTAATACAAACAGGGAATAAACATAAATTTTTTTAAACCACCTATTTATAAAATTATGATGAAAAAAACGGACCAAAAATGCTGTTTTGATCTCCTATTGGGCCAAAAGTTCAATAAGAGTTTTCTGCTGATGAGTTCTCTTCTCATTACAGGAGGAATGACC
>JAQZAZ010000050.1 GCA_029239355.1 Sphingobacterium sp. | reverse complement strand
ACCCGCCTGGACCACTACCGATTACAATGATGTCGTAATTCATATAAATAAATATTCTGTAGTTGAGTGTTATAGCTTCAAATACCAAGGTATTGAACCTTATATTCATCCAAAAGTACATATTTTTTCTGATGAATATGAACTATTTATTGTAAAATTGGCGGTTTTTGATAAAACAATGTCATTGTATATAGTCTAATGTCACGTGTCGGTAAAAGGACGAAAAATAATGGGGCAACCGTGTTTAGAGTGTTATTTTTGATGTTCACAATACACAGTTTATCATTATGTTAAGAATATTTAGACAAATTGCGCTGTGGGAGGCTATTTCCACAATCTGCTTGTTTTTTATTGCAATGCCCCTGAAATATTTTGCCGGAATACCCGAGGCAGTGAAGATTGCTGGATCCATTCATGGCTTTTTTGTCGTTATATTTGTCGTGATGCTCATCATGTCTACTGTCGAATATAAATGGCCTATTCTGAAAGCGATAAAGTATTTTTTGGCCTCTTTGGTTCCCATCCTTGGATTTTGGGTAGAACTAGATTTGAAGAAAGAAATCGAAGGAAAAAGACAGAAATCTTAATCATTTGGTTTTGAGATATCAATATTGAGATATTAAAACCGTTAGGCTTGGGGATAGATTTACGAAGTTAAGCATACAGCAATAGTGCCCGATAATTTGTGTGCGTAAATTTCAGGGTAGCGGTTTATAAAAAATATGCTTCAATACACTAGGAACAGGCGAGATGGTTAATCATCTCTTCCTGTTTTCTCGATTCCCATGTAAGCATAGGTTATGCTATCTTTTCCATGTGGGACGGGGTTTCCATCCTCATCTAAATTGACAAATACCAGTTTGTCGATGGATAGGATTGTTTTCTTTGAGATTTTATTTCGGACTTCACAACGCATTGTCAATGATGTTCTTCCAAAATTAGTCGCCTCTATACCTAATTCTAAAATATCTCCCTGTTTGGCAGAATTTACAAAATTGATTTCAGATATAAACTTGGTAACGACCTTTGGATTGCCCAATTGTACAATCGCATAAATGACAGCTTCTTCATCTATCCAACGCAAAAGTGTTCCGCCGAATAATGTTCCGTTCGGATTAAGATCTTCGGGTTTGACCCATTTTCTTGTGTAAAAATTCATTTTATATAGGTAGTTATGACAAAGGGGAAAAGTTTCCTTTTCCCCTTTGGTTTATGCTATTTAACGCTTAAGCGTGTATTGCTCTATTTGCAGTTGCTGCTAATGCAGCTTCTCTAATAGCTTCCGTATAGGTTGGGTGCGCATGGCAAATACGTGCGATATCTTCTGCGGAAGCACGGTATTCCATCGCGACTGTAGCTTCGCCGATCATGTCTGCTGCACGCGGACCGATCATATGCACGCCTAATACTTCATCTGTTGTTGCGTCAGCCAATACTTTTACGAAACCATCTGTATCACCTGAGGCTTTTGCCCGGCCAGAAGCTTTAAATGAGAATGATCCAGCTTTATATTTTACGCCAGCCTCTTTAAGTTGCTCTTCTGTTTTTCCAACGGAAGCCACTTCAGGCCATGTGTACACAACACCAGGAATTAAATTGTAGTCGATGTGCGGTTTCTGTCCAGCAATATATTCAGCGACATATACTCCTTCATCTTCGGCTTTGTGTGCCAACATTGCACCAGTGATCACATCACCAATCGCAAATACACCTTGAACCGGAGTTTCTAAGTGAGCGTTTACTGGTATTTTTTTTCCTCTTTCTTCTAACGTGATACCGATATTCTCCAGGCCTAAACCTTCAGAATATGCTGTACGTCCCACGGCAACGATACAATAATCGCCGTCCAATGTAATTTCTTGCCCTTTTGGATCTTCTGCTGTAACTTTTACGGTTTTGCCTTTTGCGGTTGCCCCTGTTACTTTATGGCCTAAATAGAACTCCATGCCCAGTGATTTTTTCAAAACACGTTGCAGTTCTTTTCCTAAGCCACCATCCATCGTTCCGATGATAGATTTTGCAAACTCAACAACAGAAACTTTTGAGCCTAAACGGGCATATACTGAGCCTAGTTCTAGGCCAATGACACCACCACCGATAACAATAAGGTGTTTAGGGATCTCTTTTAAGTTAAGGGCTTCAGTGGAAGTGATGATTCTTTTTTTGTCAACAGGTAGGAATGGTAAAGAAGTCGGTTTTGACCCTGTTGCAATAATTACATTTTTGGCAGTAATTTGTTCTGTAGAACCATCTGCTTTTGTTATTTTGATGGTGTTTTTGTCTACGAATGAACCAACACCTTGGAAACTATCTATTTTATTTTTCTTAAACAAGAAAGTGATACCGGCAGTATTTTGAGCAATGACATCGTCTTTACGAGCAATCATCTTTGCCATATCTACCTTTAGATCTTTTAAACTAATGCCAAAGGCATCAAAATTATGGGCAGCATTATGATAATGCTCCGATGAATCTAAAAGTGCTTTTGAAGGAATACATCCAACGTTAAGACAAGTACCACCAAATGTGCTATATTTTTCAATAACAGCTGTTTTTAATCCTAATTGGGCGCAACGGATAGCTCCAACATATCCGCCTGGACCACTTCCGATTACAATTACGTCGTATTGCATTGATTACGTTTTAATTTTTAGTAGTACAAATTTAGTGATTATTAATGGGATAGGAAATCAAAACTTACGATTTATACCCGAATAGGTTTACTTTACATTTTTTTGATAAATGGAGCAGACCTTACTACCTAAAAATCCAATTTCGATTATTTATATGAGCAAACCTCGGCTTGGAAAGATGATATCTGCGAAAGCAAATGGTATACCGGCTTAAATAAGGTTAGTAAACTATGAAGAATTAGTAGAAGAGTTAAAGAGGCGCCGCACGGGGCCTTGAAAGTATATTCTTTACGTCGAGACGAGAGTAATATTAAAGCAAAAAGGATATCCAAATCTATCGATATCCTTTTGCTTTAATATTATTATTCTGCAACGATTTTCCCTTGCATTACACCATAGTGTCCAGGAAAACTACAGATGAAAGGATATACTCCTTTTTCAAGTGTAAAAGTGATTTTATCCGTTTCACCAGGACCTAATAATTTTGTATGGGAAACGATAGAAGACAGTGCTGATTTTGGAATGTACTCGTCAGCCGCCGCTGCTGCTGCCTCAGCTCCGAAAGTTGGAAGATCTACACCCGGCTTAAGGATAACAACATTATGTCCCATAGATTCTTTCGGCATGGTACCCGCATTTTTGAAAGATAATTCCACAGGTTCGCCAGCTTTAACACGGAATAAGTCCTTGTCAAATTTCATCTGATCATTACCCTCTAAAGATAAGCTGTTGGAAATAGCTACATTTTCAATTCCAGGTACTGTTTCTGTTGCTTGGTTTTCTGTTGAAGCTGTCGATTCTGTACTAGCTGATTTGCCAGACTTCTCGCTGTTTCCGCCACAAGATGCAATTGACAAGGCAACTGCAACTGCTGGTATCATAAAAAGTTTTTTCATTATTACGTTTTTGTTAATTCTTTAAAATTAATGATTTCATTGGTAAATAGAAACAATCATTTCAATTTTGACAATAAAGCTTCAATTGTTTTATATAATTTGATAGGATCAAATGGTTTTCCGACCACTTCGTTGGCGCCAGCATCCAGCGCTTCTTGTTGCTCCGCTTTTAATACAGAAGCGGAGATGGAGATGATGGGCATATTCGCAATGGTCGCATTGGGATGGCCGCGTATTTCTTTAATTGCTTCAAAACCACTCATGAGTGGCATATGTGCGTCCATAAATACCAAATCTATTTTTTTTCTATTTATTTCTTCCAAGGCGAGCTGCCCATTTGTTGCCAGAGTAATCTCGCAGTTCCAACTTTTGAGAATATTAGCGAGCATAAAACTGTTTAGTTCGTTATCTTCAGCAATAAGGATCGTTGGCGAATTAAATTTCGGTAACTCGGTATAAAGCACTTGTGTTTCTTTTTGTACGGGTTTATCTTCTATTTTGTCAAAGACGCATTCAAAACAAAATGTACTTCCTTTTCCATATTGGCTCGACGCGAAAACTTTTCCATTAAGAAGAGCAGCAATACGTTTTACAATGGCTAAGCCCAGCCCAGTACCGCCAAATTTTTTGGTGATGCTGTCTTCCCCTTGCTCAAAAGCAATGAATATTTTTTCCAGAGCCTCTTCTGCTATGCCAATGCCCGTGTCAATGACTTGAAATCGTAAGCCAATATGCTGATCACTTTCTGTCAAAAGTTGAATTTTTAGAACGACTGAACCTGCTTCAGTAAACTTGAAACTGTTCGAAATAAAGTTGGTCAGAATCTGTTTTAAGCGAAGTGGATCCGTCAGAAAATAACTGTTTATCCGTTCATCCACATCGATATAAAAATTTAATCCTTTATAGTTCGCCTTATCGATAAACAAATTATTCAGATCATCAGTAATGTCATGCACCGAAGTAGATTCCATGGTCAGTTTCATCATGCCCGAGTCGACTTTCGACAGATCTAATATGTCATTGATAATTGTAAGTAGGTTTTGAGAGGCCGAATCGAGTTTATTGATCCAGCTTTCCTGTTCAAGCGTAAGCTGTGAATTTTTTAGCATTTGGGTGATGCCCATAATACCATTGATAGGTGTACGAATCTCATGGCTCATATTAGCCAAGAAAGTTTCTTTCGATTTTCTGGCAAGTTCAGCTTCTTCTTTTGCTTTAAGAATTGCTTGTTTCGATTCCTCCAATGCGATATTTTTCTCTTTAATTTCTTGTTGTATCAGAAGCTGCTGAACAAAAGATTTGACTTTTGCGATCGTCGCCTCCGGATTGAGAGGTTTATATAAGTAATCAACAGCTCCGCTGTTAAGTCCTTGAATAAGGTACCTGTCTTCTTTTGATATTGCAGTGACCATGATTGGAATAATATGATTCGTTTTTGGGTTTTTCTTTAAAAAAGTGACAAATTCGAATCCATTAATTTCGGGCATCTGTACATCTACTAATGCAAGATCAATTTCTTCCTTCCAGCAGATTTTTAATGCTTCATTGGGATCGGTACTGCTAATTATATTTACATATTCGATATCCTCCAGCAATGCTGTGAGACTGATAATATTTTCAATTTTATCATCGACGATCAATATGTTAATCTTTTTCATTATCTCAAATCTAAATACAACTTTGGGTTAATTGTATGATGTAATCTTTTATTTCGGTTATGCTTAGGATCTCATCTTGTGCATTGAGGTCTATGGCGGACTGTGGCATAATCGGAACTTCGGCATCAAGTGGGTCTTGCACGTAGGTTTTTCCACCGTATTTTTTAATCATCAACAAGCCTTGTGCACCGTCATGATTGGCTCCCGAAAACAAAATAGCGGTACAGTTCTCTTTATAGATTTCTGCAGCGGACTCAAAAGTCACATCAATAGATGGTCTAGAATATTGGACTGGCTCAGAGATATCCAAAGAAAAACTATAATCAGGCTCAATAAGTAAATGATAGCCTGCAGGAGCAAAATAGATTGTTCCATTTTCTATCGTTTCTTTATCGTCAGCTGTTTTAACTTTTTGAAGTAATGCTTTTGATAATGTATCTTCTATACTTGATGCATACTTTGGATTTCGATGTACAATGACGATAATAGGTAGTGGAATCGGACGCTTCAGTGCCTTTAGGATATTTAAAATAACACTGAAGCCGCCAGCGGACCCACCTAATAAAAGAATTTTCCGTTCCATCTTAACCTAACCGATTTTTTGATAAATGTTGTGTTTTTTGTTTACAACTTTGAATTTTCCCGCGTTTTTATAGTTAACTAAAGACTCTTTTGAACCCAAACATAAAAAACCAAGGTGGCAAAGCGAATTGTAAAATAAGTCCAATACTTTCTCCTGAAGGTTTGTGTCAAAATAAATCAATACATTACGGCATGTGATCATTTGAAATTCATTGAATGCTCGATCCGAAACCAAGCTATGCTGCGAGAAAAGAATATTTTGCTTGAGATTGTTATTTATTGTAGCAGCATTGTACATGGCCGTATAATATTCGGACAAAGAACTTTTGGGCTCTGTTTTAATAAAGTTCTCGGAGTATTCTTTCACCTTTATTAACGAGTAGATTCCTCTTTTGGCTTTTTCCAATACTTTTGTATTGATATCAGTTCCGTATATAAAAGCACGCTGATAAAGGCCAGCCTCTTTTAGTAAAATTGCCAAGGAATAAACTTCTTCTCCAGTGGAGCATCCAGCACTCCATAACTTAATATGCGGATAGGTGGCCAGATAGGGAAACACATCTATTTTTACCGCCTTGAAAAATTCTGGATCTCTAAACATTTCGGTCACATTGACTGTTATTTCCTGTAAAAAATAAGTGCTGAAACCCGGTTGATTAATCAATTTTGATTTTAATTCCATCAGGTCCAACTTGTTGAGTTCCATAATTCTCGTGACACGTCGCTTTAAGGAAGATTTTGTATATCCGGATATATCGTAGCCATGGAGGTTTTTGACGACATTTATAATTTCTTCCAACTCTTCAAAAGTGATCATTACTGCTATTTTACTACTTAACTCAACCATACACGTATTAAGGATATCAATTTATCCACATCAACTGGTTTACTAATATAATCGTTTGCGCCTACGGCGATTGTCTTTTCACGGTCGCCTTTCATTGCCTTTGCTGTAACAGCGATAATGGGTAGATTCGCGAATTTTTTGTTTGCCCTTATTTTTTCGATCGCTTCATAGCCATCCATTACAGGCATCATAATGTCCATTAAAACCAGGTCAATATGCTCATTACGTGCTAAGATATCCAAGGCTTCCTGACCGTTATTCGCAATCTCAATCTTCATATCATAGGTTTCGAAAGCAGTACTTAAAGCAAATATATTGCGCATATCATCGTCCGCAAGCAGTACGGTCTTAGCAGCCAAATTGTTCTCGGCAAGCACAGATGAATTGTTATTATAAGAATGGTATTCCGCCTTGTTACTTCGGATTTTGTTTAAGAATAAATTGACCTCGTCAATTAATCTATTGTTGGATTTGGCTGATTTTAATACCATTGCCTGACTGTGATGTAAAATTTCTGATGTCTGCTCGGGGCTTAGCTCCATGGCGGTGTTAATGATAATCGGCAGATCTTTAAATTGACCATTTGATTTGATCTCGTTGAGGAGTTCTATTCCAGATTTATCTGGTAAATTAAGATCCATAATAATGCAATCAAATATTTGTTCCTGAAACAAAAGATCAATCGCTTGTTGTGCATTGAATGCCTGAAATATCTGGATATCCTGCTCTTCAAGCGATTCCTTGATAAACTCACTTTGAACTTCTTGGTCTTCCACCAACAGAATTTTCTTGATTGGATGGCTTGTTGAAGCTTTAATTTTTAGAAAAGTTTCAGCTAAGGATTCTTCAGAGACTGGTTTTGAGATAAAACCGATGGCACCAGCAGATATCGGCTCATCATGTAGAAATGTTCCAGCAGACATCATGTGTACGGGTATATCTTTTGTCGAATCACCTTTTTTGAGGTTGCGAAGGACTTCCCAGCCATCCATTTTAGGCAACATAATATCTAATATGATAGCAATAGGTAGCAAATTTTGTGCTTTATCCAGACCATCTTGACCATCGTAGCTTATATGCACGTCATATCCATTTTGGATTGCATAATCTTTTAGGATATCAGCAAAGATGATATCGTCTTCGATGATTAATAACTTATTGTTTTTACTTTTTTTAGCTGTATGATTCTTTTCAATTGTTATATTTTCTAATTGCGGAGCGGATGTTACATTATTGTTTTCGATGATCGGTAAATTTGAGATTTTGTCACCTTCAGTTTCCTCTTCTAAAGGTAAACTGAAAATAAACGTGCTGCCTTCGTTGACTTTACTGGTTAGTGTAATTCTTCCCTTCAATAGGCCTGCTATTTCACGGCATATGGATAAGCCGAGTCCTGTGCCACCATATTTGCGGCTTGTCGACCCGTCTTCTTGCTTAAATGCATCAAAGATAAGTTCCTGTTTTTCCGGAGCGATCCCTATTCCATTGTCCTTGACCGTAAAGTGTAAATGCTCATTCTCGACATTGATCATGAGCGATACAGTACCATTTTCGCCTGTAAATTTAAAGGCATTCGACAATAGATTTTTTAGAACCTGTTGAATGCGATGCTCGTCACTGATAAATTCCTTTGGAGTATTGCCATCAATTTCCATATTAAATCTAATGTTTTTTGATGCTGCAGTATCATGAAAAAAATCACTGATGTAATCCACCAGATCGCTTGTGTTGATATGTTCTTTTAAAACCTCGACTTTTCCAGATTCTATTTTTGCCAAATCCAATAATTCGTTGATCAAATAGAGTAAATCTGAACCTGCACTATGGATGACGGAGGCATATTTTATCTGATCTTCATTTAGGTTATTTTTCTTGTTCTCTTGTAATAATTTAGCAAGTATAAGAATACTGTTAAGTGGAGTCCGCAACTCATGACTCATATTTGCCATGAATTCAGATTTGTATCTGCTTGATAATTCAACTTCCTCTATTTTCTGAGCGATCGCCAGCTTTGCTTTCTCTAAATCTTCATTTTGAGCAAAGAGTAATTGTGCTTTTTCATCGAGTTCATTATTTGTTTGGATGAGTTCTTCCTGTTGTACGCGCAGCTCTTCTTCTGAAGCTTCCAGCAGATGAGTTTTATGGATTAATTCCTCGTTGGTGGTTCTTAACTCCTCTTGTTGCGCTTCTAACTCTTCTGTTTGTTGTTGAAGTTCTTCATAGAGATCGGCAAGCTTGCCATGGGTTTGTGCAACTTTGAGAATGATAGCGATATTGTCTTTCACTTTATCCAAGAAATTGAATCGCAGCTGATTTTCTTTTTCAGTCACGATTGGGCAGCAGATTTCCATTAGCCCAACGCAATGATTTTCATAAGTAAATGGAATGATATAAATCTCAGTTTCGATCCTATTGGATAAAGAAGTCTCTAAAATAAGATGATTGTGATCGATATCGCTGATTTTGACTACCGCATGTTTGTTTGCTACTTCTCCTAAAATCCCCTCATTTTCCTTAAAACTCTTTTTTATCTGTAGGGCGGGGGCAATGCCTAGCTTATGGCATAATTGATATTCCTGGTAATTATCGTCAAAAATATAGATCGTTCCTCCTAGTGCTTTCGTCATTTTAGTGATCGCATTTAAACTGATTTCCGCTATCTTTTTGTCATTGTAATCGCCGCGTAACTGTTCATCAATTTGATTGATGGCATTTAGGATCCAGTTATCATTATTAGTTTGATCCTGTAAGAGTTGAAGGCGGTTATTTGATTCTCTTTGGCCTTTAACGGTCGCTCTTAGCACTTTGGAAATACTGGAAAATTTTGCTAGGATATAGAAAAAACCACTTAAGCCAATGGCAATGAAAAAGTAAGTGATATTTTGTGCTGATTGAAGATTGTTCCTTGATTTTTCCAGTAAGCTAGCTCTTTGGTCGAGCAGCTCTCTGGATAAAATATCGATCTGATTTAAGATGGACGTTTTCTGTTGCAGGATATAGGGTGGCAGTGAGCCAATGTTAACCTTCGCATACGCGATATCTTTTTCAAAATCATAGAAAAGCGCGATATCTTTACGAAGCATTTCAATGGCATTGGGCGAAACGATGTAGTGATCATCCGTTCTACGAATGGATCTCAGTAACTCATCTGTTTGCTTTCGTTCGCGTTGATAGGGAATAAATAGGGTAGGATCTTTTTTTGTAAAATAATGAAGTTTAACATCATTGACTGCATCGATGTTTGATCTAATTTCATTAATCACATTAAATCTATTTTCAGCTACCTGAACGATATTACGCTCATTATCTAGGATATGATGTAAAGAGATAAAAAAGTATAGGGCGGAAATAAAAATAAGCGAAAAAGAAATTATCACTCCTATGGTAATTTGTTTTCTATAGTTTTTTTGTTCCATGTGAGAATGAGTTTAATAAATTTTGGTCGCCCAACTATCGTTCATTTTTCTGTCGCTAGTTTCCTGAGGTTACCTGGAGGAAAAAGATAGATGTAAAATAACAAAAAAACTTGCTATTCTTAAAATAGTCGAAAATTCAAAAAAACAAAACCCTGATGATGGGCACCAGGGTTTGTTACTAACCAATTATAAACCTAAATTATGAAAAGACTTTTTAAAGGCGACCAAACTAAATTAGTTGCCGTATTTTTTGCTTTGAAAAACTATATTGATTGTTTTTGTAATCTTATGTTGCTTTCAATGAATTGTCTTCTTGAATAGCGCTGTTAGTGTTTTCATAGCGAGATAACCTTTAATTATCTTCTACAAAGATACAGTAAATACCAGGTTCCGTCCAAATGTTTTTTATATTAAGTTGCCGATACAACTATGTTGTGACAAATAAATGATATTTTGGCTTATTTGAATAATTTCATGGCTAAATTAGTGCTAAGATATGGTGCAACAATGTAATCGTATATTCAGCGGAAATGCCTTATTTTTACAAAAATATATATCGATGGTATTGACTGAATTTAAAACGATAAAGGGATTTGTGTTGGATGTGGATGGCGTATTGACAGATGGAACTGTACAAGTGAATGAAGCTGGAGAACAGCTGCGAACTTTTAATATCAAGGATGGGTACGCCATGCAATTGGCGATAAAAAAAGGTTATCCGATTTTTGTCATTACTGGAGGGGCATCCCTAGGAGTGGAGCGCCGTTTGCAGGGGTTAGGCATCAAAGAAATTCACTCGCGTGTCGTAGATAAACTTTCAAAACTGACAGCTTTGGCTAAAGACTATAATTTAGGACTTAATCAATTAATGTATATTGGTGATGATATTCCTGATTTTAGTTGTATGCGCGCTGTAGGTTTGGCCGTGTCTCCGGCAGATGCTGTGGAGGAAATCAAGAAGATATCGCACTACGTTTCGGGTTTTGATGGTGGAAAAGGGGTTGTACGGGAACTGATTGAAAAAGTACTCAAAGTGCAAGGTAATTGGTATGTGGATGAATCAATAAAGAGTATGTAATGATGCTAGAAAATTTAAAGGACAAAACAATTATTTTAGGTTCTCAATCTCCTAGACGAAAACAGCTTTTATCAGGATTGGGTATCGAGTTTGAAGTGGAAGTACGGGAGACTGAGGAGTATGTTGATCCGAGTCTTTCAGCGAGTGAAGCAGTACGGCAGATTGCACTGCAAAAAGTGAAGGCTTTTGCAGATAAAGTAGATGGTCTGGTGATCTGCGCTGACACCGTTGTTGTGTCCGCCGCGGGTGAAATTTTAGGAAAACCGAAGACTGCGGCAGAAGCCACGCAAACATTGGCAGCCTTATCTGGAAACAAACATGTGGTCATTACTGCGGTAGCGATACGTTGGGGGGGTGTCGTGCAATCCTTTGTCGAAACGACAACAGTGTATTTTCATGTATTGGAGCAAGAAGAAATCGACTATTACGTTTCGAAGTTTTCACCGCTCGACAAAGCTGGATCCTATGGCATCCAAGAGTGGATTGGCTTAATTGGTATCGAGAAGATCGAAGGTGATTACAATAATGTCGTGGGACTTCCGACGGCGCGGTTATACCAAGCATTGAAAAGGTTAACATAAAACAGCGGCTATGCCGCTGTTTTATGTTAACCTCATACTATTTTATGAAATAACGAACGCCCGTATAAAACATACGTCCTGTTAAAGGGCCCCATAACATGGAGGTATCAAAGTAATTTCCGAAAGGCTGATCTGCTGCAAGGATGGGTGTTTTCTGAAAATAATTGGACAGGTTTTCACCACCGACATATACGGTAAAGTTTTTGTCTTTTCCAAAAGTTTTGCTGATCTGTGCGTTCATCGTTGCATATGTTTTTGATTCGGTCGGCATCTGATATTCAACAGGATTATCCATTGTGGAAGGGATGCGTTTTGGTCCGACTACATTCAAGGTATAATCTAAGCTCCATCCAGAATGATGGTTATACGCTAGATTGACGAAACCGCGATGTTTTGCTAATAATGGCTTAGTTTTTCTGCCACTTTCAAAGTCCGTCTGAACATCTAACAGACGGTAAGCCAACCGCGTTTCAAAGTGTGGTGCCGGCATAAACCGAAATTCTGTCTGCAAACTATTGGAGAATGATTTTCCGGTTAAGTTGTAGAAATTTATTTCCCTAGGATTCTCGTAGTCGACCACCACTTGGTTGGAAAAGTTATTATGAAAAAATTCAACAGAGGCGGAAGCTTCCCTTCCAAAGATACGCAATGTTTGATCTACTGCGACTCCTGTGTTCCACGATACCTCGGGTTGTAGACCATACGCTTTAGTGTAAATATCTTGGGACTGAATGATCAATCTTCTGCTACTTGCCAGCACTGACGTATTTTCAGCAAAGATATTGGCTGTGCGCTGGCCCCTGCCTGAACTTGCACGGAAGGTTGTCCCAGCAATAGGTGCGTAGCGTAAGTTCACCCGCGGCGTTGTAAACCATCCATACAATGAGTTATAGTCTTGACGTAGCCCTAAGACAGCGTCAAATTTTTCGGATGGGCTGAACGTGTATTCAGCAAAGGCACCGGAAACAACCTCTTTACGTTTGAAGTTTTGATCCGTTAAGTACCATTCATCGTAATTATCGTAATTGATGGAGGCTCCTACGCGGTATTTATGTGCAACAGTACCTATAATGTCCTGAAACAATAGATTCGCATAACCATTTTGTTGCTCGGAATTGTAGTTTTTTAGACCAAAATAACTTTTTTGATTATAGTTGGATCCAGCGAGCTGTAGACCGATGCTACGGTGTTTATTTTCTGGAAATACATAGCCGATTTTAGCAAAACCTTCAACACGCTCGATGTCAAATCCAAGGCCATAACGATTTGTGATCCCTTTATCTGTCTTCTTATCAAAATCTATCTGTCCGCCCGTTCGGTCATCATTTAGATACTTGACGCCAAATTGCACCATTAAGCCTTTACCATTCTCATATAACCAACGGTTTACACCTGAAAAAAGATTACCAACAGGGACATCCCTAAATCCATTGTGACTAAAGTTCATGGATTTATTGTACATAAAATTGTCATGTAATAACACGGATGTTGACCAATGTTGACCTATTTTTTGTGAAAGATTTAAATTTACGTCGGTACGTCCCATGTTATTGGCATAGGCATTGAAAAATAATCTTTCAGAATTTTGTGGTTTTTTCAGTTCGACATTGATCTGACCAGCCATACTTTCATATCCATTGGCTACAGAACCTACTCCTTTGGCAATTTGGATGGATTCGATCCAGGTACCAGCAATGGAATTTAATCCTAAGGGGGATGCTAAGCCACGTGGGCCCGGTAAGTTTTCGACCGTTAATTGGGTATATATACCACTTAGCCCCAGCATTTGAATCTGTTTGCTACCAGTCACGGCATCAGCACTGATCACATCCACTGAAGCATTGGTTTCAAAGCTTTCACTGAGGTCACAACAGGCAGCTTTAAATAATTCCTTTCCAGTAAGAACTTCCAGTCGAGCAGGAGTCATACGATCAATATAGGTGGATTGACGTGTTCCTTTGACTTCGACTTCCATCAGTACATTTCCCTTTGCCGTAATCATAACGATTTCATGTAGGTCCTTAATCGTGATCGTGTCGGATTTCATGCCGACATAACTGACAACCAATTTGTCAAAACCTTCTTTGTGCTCCAACTTAAACACACCATTCTCATTACTTCTGGCATTTCTGCTGGGTAAGTTAGCCCAATGTAAATTAGCACCAACGATAGGTTTTAGATCACCTTTTTCGTTCTCTTCGACAACAACTCCTGTCACGGTATGTGGATGATCGTGATGCCCAGCTTCGGTAGGTACTGCCTTTTTTTCGGGAACTTGTCCGTTTTCTAATCTGGGATACATACAACATTCATGAAGCTTTGCATAGGATTCGTCACTAGCAACCAGATTGTCTACATCGTGTCCGACTTGGGCAATATTCTTTTTGATTGTTTCCAGTTTAACTTTTTGAGTATTGTATTTAAGATGTAGCAAATTATCGCTCGCATTCCATACAGCACTTTCTACACCAAGTAATTTCGCAGCGGTTTCAATCCGCTTTTTACACATTGCACAATTACCGGCAACAGTCAGTGTTCGGGTGCTATCACTTTGTGCTTGCACAATGACGAAGGAAAATAACAATAAAAGGGTTGTTGTATATATTTTTTTTAAGATTTGATTCATAGTTTTTTTGATTATGTACGGCCTGAAAAAAACGCGCATAGCATGTAAAGTCGAAGAGAATCATCGACAATTATTTTGATTAAAAATCAAAAAAGAAAAGAATCAAATTCTGAAACTCTGATTTATAATAAATACAGCGGGACTGTACCTTTTTATTACGGTGTTCTGACTAGCACTTAGTTTCGATGGGTTGTCCTCATCGGTAGGAAATTGATAATAATTATATATCCAATACAGTATAACAATTGCCGGAGAGAAACTATTGAAATTAAGGGTTTGTGATAATCGATTAAATTCATCTACTTTTTGAGCGGCAATAACGAGATCTTTACAACTGTCTTCTTGATGACAGTGATTTTGCTGCTTTTTATCCGATTTAGCACATAGTGGACAATGAGCCGTTTGATTTTGGGTTAATGAAATGCTTTGTGCCTCACCTTGGCAAAAATGAAAATGTAAAGTTGCACCACTTGCCGTAAGCAAATAAAAAAATAAGCCGATAAACAATGCAATTTTCCTCATCACAACAAAAGTAGAGAAAATTTGTAATTTTTTCTTGTAATATTTTGGATAAATGTTATAACTTGTACATCAGAAAGAATAACCAAAAATTACCGTTATGATGTGTCTATTATTTATTAACTCCATTAGTTTATATTTATTAGCTGTTTTTTTAATAGTTGGTGCAGTTTTACTGTATAAAGTTTTTTATCATGTTATCCGTCGCATACAAGAATAATAACGATAGGGGCTTTGTTTGGTAATTATTGCTGAAACGAGTTGATTTTAGATTGATTGTCTATTTTCTTCATGGTAACTGATAAACGGAGTTATCTTTTTCCAAAATAACCCCGTTCCAGTTTGTTATCGGCTTAATAGCGGATCGCTTTTTCCACTTTTTCCAACTTCTATGCGGCCTGCGTATTGTTCTTCAAATGTGTTGTCATCTTTACAGCCGACGCGGAAATCGTACCAAAAGCTTTGTTTGGAGAGATCGAAATGAACTGTCGTTGAGGCTCCGGCTTTGAGCTGGACTTCCTTCCTATCGTTACCATAACTAATATCCTCAAGCAAAAGACGATGGCTTTTGCTATCTTGATTTGTGCAGGTGAAAGTGAGGCGTCCCGTAAATGACTGCTGATCGTTACTTTTTTCGTAGGTGCAACGGATTTTAATTTTGGGGTGTTGTGCATTACCTTTAAACATACGATAGAATCCATTGGGGCCATATACCTCAAGTTGAAACAGCCCCTTGTCAAATGCATCGATCGACCAATTGTCAAAGATTCGGTCCCCTGAAGATACAGCGTAGTTACGGGAGGTTCCGACTTCACCTTTATAAGGTGTGCTATGGTATACCGTAAAAGGTGAGCCTGCGGAACGTGAACCGAACATCGTGTTTGCAGCTTCAAATGTCAGTTGATACTTTCCTTCCGGTAAGTATTCGCCATGTACATAAAGTTCATAAGGAAGAATACAAGAGTCACGAAGCCCTTCTTCTTGTTTTGGAAAATAAGGTGAAAGGCCAGGGGTCTTTTCAATCTGTTCGATTTCCGCAGTTGACAATGCTTTGAATCCCATTGGGAGCCCTTTAAATTTTGCCTGGTGGATTTCTTTGATAAAAGGCTGCCGTTCCAATACCAACGGTTTTTTAATGATTTCCCCATGGTAAGGTCTAAAGACGGAGGTTAGATCTCCACAGACTGTGCGTCGCCAGCTGCTTACATTGGTTTCTTGAACTTCCTTGTTGATTTTATGGCTAATGAATTTTTCCAAAAACTGTAAACTCGAAGTATGATCAAATACCTGAGAATTTACCCATCCACCCCTTGTCCAAGGCGAAGCAATGATCAAAGGGACACGATATCCCAGGCCTATATTGCTTTCTCTCCCGCTTTCCGGGTAATACTGTTCTGCGCGACGGACAAACTCCACTTTTGGATCTATGCCGGAAGATACTTTACCGCTTTCTGCTTCATAAGGATTAGGGGCTGCAAAGGGAGCGAAATGATCAAAATAACCATCATTCTCATCATAGGTAAGGATAAAGATTGTCTTTTTCCAGACTTCGGGATTTTGTGTAAGGATGTCCATGATTTCACTTACATACCAGGCCCCAAACCAAGGCGAATCGGGATGATCGGAGAAAAGTTGAGGTGGTGCGAGCCAAGATACTGTGGGTAGTTTACCTTCGGCAACATCTTTTCTAAACTGATATAACACATCGCCTTTTGGGATCTGCAGTTCCCGTTGCTGATCACCTTCCTGATAGTGCATGGTTTCGAGTTCCATGTAACCGGGCTGCGCACTGTTATTGACGAAAGCACGGCGATGGATATCTTTGGTGCGTTCATCGAGTTTCTCGAAATTCTCAGCGGTATATTGTTGCAGCTCCTCGCGTACATGTGCATAGTCCTTACGCAACTTTTCAAGCGTATCTTTAGCAGGTGTAGCGGCTATTTTTTGCTCGAGTTCTTCTTTTTTACTTGTGAGAAGCTCCCTATATCGTGGACTGTATTTGACCTGATATTGCGGAAAGTATTCCATGGGATTGCACCCAAAGTTTGCTAACCAGCTATTGGCTTCACCATTGTAGCCAGCACTGCTCGAAGAAATCTCATTTTGGTATATTTTCCAATCTACGCCCAGCTCTGAAAGACGTTCGGGGAAGGTTTTCCAGTTCGCTTTACCGCTAAATTCTGAATCACCATTCCATACCAGCGCCTTTCCATTCAAATTTTCTCGGATATTAGCTGTCCAGAAATAAAGCCTGTTGGGATTTGTCCCTGTAATACTTGAACAGAAATGCTGATCGCAGATCGTAAAAGAATCGGCGAGCGAATAGTAGAATGGAATATCTTCTCGCGTATAATGGCCCATGGTCAGTGGAAGATCCGCAAATTCTTTAAATCCGGAGTGCTTGACATCTAGCCATCTGTTCATCTTCCCATTGTTCCGGGCATCAGTCTGGTCAGTCCAGTTGTGGGGCAGGCAACCCATCCATGTAATTTTTGAATCTTTGATGTCCAGTCGGAAAGGAGCGTATGTTTCTCCATTTTTTTGTGTCTGTAACCATACTTTGTGTTTGTTTGGCTGACGGATTGCTCTTGGGTCGTTGAAGCCCCGTACGCCCCGTAGCGTCCCAAAAGCATGATCAAAAGAGCGGTTTTCCTGCATCAGGAGAACGACGTGTTCGGCATCATAAAAAGTGCTGCCCAATGCTGGATTGATGGCCATTGCTTTGGCAATAGCAGCTGGAATAACCTGAGAAAGTGACGCTCCACCAGCGAGCATGGCCGCCTTTTTTAAAAAATCTCTTCTTGTGTCCATATTTTTTATTTGATTAGCCACATAGCGGCATTTACATTGTCTCCTTCGGTAAACTGCCGTTTTACAGCTGCATCCAGATTGATTTCATTATATTGTGATTCAGAAAGCGGATATTGCCATCGTTTAGGCACTTTACCGCCATTCAATGTCCCAGGACCAACGCGTAAAACAGGGATACCGGTACGTCTCTGTTCAAAGAAAGGCTCCCAGCTGGAATTCATATAGAAAGCAATGTATTTTTGTGTCAATATTTTTGTCAGCGGATCACCGGTTGCTAATTTGACAAGATCTCTATTGAGGTAATCTGTAACGAAAGTGCCAGTGATTTTATAGAAAGCCATTGATGCCGTTATTCCTTTTTGATAATGGTCGTTCATATCTCCAGTGATCCAACCCCGTTGAATTGCCTCTGCAATCAGGAATTCCTGTTCAGCATAACTTAGAAAGATCATCGGTTCATTCACTGGATTACGAAGATCGACATATCTTCTCGCGATGAGTGAAGATTGTGCCGCACTGGCCTGTTGATCAGCAGGAGAGAGGCCTGCATCTACACCTTTATAGTTTGAAAAGACTCCTGCATCTTTACCTGCTATTGGATCTCCAAAGGAGAATAGACGAGGATCTTCTCTTTTTTGCAGCATCTCTACAAAAGACTGCTCGAGTGATACTAAGGTTGAAACACTTAGAGAACCTGCGGAAGGATAATAATTAGAAGGATCGGTAGTATTGAACACAATTTGGGCATTGTCACCGACATTTTCCATTAGCGGATACTTGGTCGGATTGCTGATTATGGTTTGAAACTGTTGCCTGACTGCAATTTTCGTTTGCCCTTCTTTTTTTGAAAGATGAATCAGCAGACGTAAGCGATAAGCATTTGCCAGTTTTTTCCATTTATTGGCGTCACCTCCATAGATAATATCACCATCTATTTTTCCATTAGCGGCATCCAAAAGGGAATTAGCTTCCTCCAGCTCCTGCAATAATCCATCATAGATATCTTCTTGTTTGTCATAGATTGGCGTGCGACCGTCCTGTTCAGCATGAAGAGCATCTTTATACGGGATATCACCAAATGTTTCGGTCATTTGCGCGAAATAAATTGCGCGGAACAAATAAACAAGACCTTTAAAATTTTTATTGTCAGCAACGAGTCCTTCTAATTTAAGGACCTGTCTTAAGCCATCATAACCACTGAATGATCCTCTGTTCCAATTGTAATTAATGGATTCATTTGGTCGTTCATAGTAGGTGAGGTGCCTTGACGCATATGCGGCACTGATCGGGTCGTTTTTAAAGATATTCTGACAGATATAGGTCATTAATAAAGCTGGTGTAGCTTTGGTTGGTTTATTGGGATTATCTTGATAATAATCAAATTTTTTGCAGCCACTCACCAAAGTGAATATGCAAATAATCAAAAGAATAGCTGTTTTTTTCATGATAAGTTCTTGCATTTAAAATTTGAGATTGACGTTGAAACCTATATTACGCACTGTTGGTTCTGCAAGTTGTAAGCCACTATAGCCGTCAGGATCCATATAGGGGACTTTAGACCAGAGTAATAAATTGCGACCTACCAGCGAGAAACTCGCCGTTTTAAAGGGTGTTTTGGTTAAAAGATTGCTAGGGATTTGATAGCTTAGCGTCAACTCACGTAGTTTGACAAATGTGCGGTCGTAAAGAACAGACTCATCGATTCCATTTGTATAAGTTGCAAAGACCCAATCCACGTAGTTTACATTAGTCGTATTGGGAGCGAAAGTGCGGGAGTCATTGGTTATATTGCCTTGGGCATCGTATGCAACATCTCCTCCCGTTTGTGTCACGCCACCAGCAAGGTATGTCTTTTCTCCGTTATAAGCATCGTCTCGGTAGCTATTTGCAGTATTAAGATGCATACCACCTTCATACATTTTTGCTTCTATACCGTTATTGATTTTTCCGCCAATACGGCCATCAAAAGCAAAAGAAAGTCCGAAATTTTTATATTGAAAGCTGTTTTGGAAACCGAATTCCCAGTTGGGATCTGTATAGCCCAGATTGACCTGCTGATTAATATATTGTGGAATCCCATTTTCATGAACAATTTGTCCGTCGGGAGATTTTTGCCATGCCCAACCTCTATAGATATCCATTCGTTCACCTACTTTCACCCCGCCACGAATTTCTTCGCCACCATAATATTCGAGTACCGTGTTTCGGAGACGGGAATAATTCAATGTGGTCGTCCATTTGAAGTTCTCGGTCTGTACTGGTGTCCCCGAAACAACAAGTTCGATACCTCTCCGACGATAACGGTCACCATTCACTTGAAGTTTGGCAAAACCGGAAGCTTCAGAGAGCGGAACTTCAACTACATTATTTGTCCTGTCATAGTTGAAGTAGGTGAAATCTAATCCGATACGGTTACGAAACAGACGTAATTCAGCACCATATTCCTGAGAGATTGTCTTATTAGGTTTTAATCCTGGTGGGCGTAATGCATTAGGGAGATACAAAGACGGATTTCCGTTCCATCTGCTGCCGATTTCATATGTTAACAATGCACTATAGGCATTGATATCCGTAGTGGCATCAGTAACAGCACCACGAAGTTTAAAATAGGATATTGCTTCTGGTAAATGGAACATTTCGGAAACAATCAGACTGAGGGAGGCTGAAGGATAGAAATAAGAATTATAAGGTGACTGTAAGGCTGAAGTCCAGTCATTCCGCCCGGTCAAACTTAATGTCGCCATGTTGCGGTAATCTAGATCGACATAACCATATACACCATATACTTGTTTTTCAATCCGTTCATTCGTCGAACGGACAGGATCTCTGGAATTATCCAAATTATACCATTCTGGAACAGACAGTCCGCCAGTGGTTTTTGATTCTAATTTGTTATATTGGTCTAATCGTGTGCTTGCACCGACACTTGCTGTAACAGTAAAATCTTTAGCTATCTTTTTGTCATAGGTCAATAATGCATCGCTGACAAAACGCATCCGGTTATTACGATTGACGTTATAATTGCCATAAGGTGCCGCATCAGTACCATAGTTAATATAACTATAGGGAATACGGCTTTCACTGTTAGCAAAGTTTGTGGTAATACCACCGCGAACGAGTAATTTTAGGTCATTGTTAAACTTATACTTGATATTTCCTTGCGAAACAATTACGTCGTTCGTGTAGGCTCTTTCTTTCTCATAGGCCAAAAACCAGGGGTTATTGTACCAACTGTAATTGTAGGTCAGTTGTTCCAGTCCCTCGCGTCCCGGCTTCCAATAATTCCGCATATCGCGGATATCAACATCAGGCCCCATCCATAAAACGATATTGTAAAGATAATTGTCGGGTGAATAACCACTGTTTGGATAGTTGGGGGAGTATTGTCTATTATAAGAGAGCGTAGCTTCGGCGTCAAGTTTACTATTTAATTTCAGCTTACCTGCGAGGCTCAAGGTTGTAGAATTTAATTTTGTATTGGGTACCTGTCCTTTTTGATACAGGTGAGACAGTGAGATGCGGTAATCCGATTTGTCTGTCGATCCAGCAACACTGACATTGTGTGTTGTAATCAAACCATTGTTAAGAAAGTTGCCAAGATTATCTTTTCCACGGCTAATCCATGGTAGCGGTTTTAACTTATTTGTCTGGGGATCGATTGGACTGTTGTATTGTGGTATTTCAACAAAACCACTGGCTGTGCTCGGATCAGGTTGATTGAGCTTAGGCCCCCAAACATAACCATAGGCGTCATTGATGCCGCCACCTAAACCATCTACGAAAGCATATTTCCCATTGAATCCCATACCATAGTCCTGTTGTGTCTTTGGAATACGTAAGAACCCAGCTTGAAATTCTGTACTAGAATTATAGGTGAGTTCAATGCCTGCAGTCCCACCTTTGCCCTTTTTGGTGGTAATCATAATCGCGCCATTTTGCGCCACTGATCCATATAAGGCCGATGAGGCCGTTCCCTTCAATACTGTGATATTTTCGATGTCATCTGCATTCAGACTCCACATATCAAAGCCATCAGGAGCAGGAACACCATCGATAACGATTGTAGCATTACCCCCTCTCAGTGTAATTTCGGGATTTTCGAATAAAGTAGATTTGGTTTTGACCTGAAGGCCTGCAACTTTTCCAACCAGGCTGGAAGCAACATTAGGTTCGCGGGCAGCGGTCAGACTCTCTCCTTTGACATCCTGTGAAGCATAAGCCACTTTACGCTTCTCTTTATTAATACCCAAGGCTGTGACAACAACTTCGGCCATAGCGTTACTGACAGGGTTAAGGTGGACGTGAAGTTCTTTATCTTTAGCGATAATCTCTTGTTTTTCGTAGCCTAGAAAACTAAAAATAAGTATTGAATTACTAGGGACTTTTAATGAGAATTTTCCTTCAGAATCGGTCCGTGTTCCGATTTTGTTGTCGGCTTTTGTATAGATATTAACACCGGCAAGAGGCCCCTTGTCATCTCTTACGGTACCGGAGACTTCCATTTGTTGGAGTTTATTGGCTGCGGTAATGGTGATTGTCCGTGACATCTTTTGATAATTAAGTCCTCTTGGGATTAGGATTTTATCTAGCGTTTCATCTAGAGATGCCTGTTCTACGGTTAGGTTGACCACGTCTACTTTATTGATCAGATCACTTGAATAGAAAAATTTATAATCAGTCTGCTGTGATATTTTCTTTAACACGCTTTCTAAGCGCATGTGCTTGACTGATAGGTTGATTTGTTGCCCATTTGTTTTAGCATTTAGCCCAATGGAGAACAGAAACATGAAGATGATTATCAATTTCATTCTTCTAATGATTAAATAATGGTCCGTAAAAAAACGACATAGTCGTATTATTCCTTTACGATCACAGAAATATTCCATAATTTTGAATTAAGATTGTTTAATATTTTTTTGAACAGCTTTTTGAACAGATTGCGGAGATGTTACCACCATCTCCGTATTTTTTTGTATCAACTTCTTATCATAGGCGGTGTTTTTATTTGTCTTTTTGCTTAACAGTAAGATGATTGCCGTTAAGGGTAAAATCCAGATTACCAACATTAGCGAGCATTTTCAGTACACCATTTAATTTACTGTTACGGTCCATACTACCACTATATCGACCGCTTGGCAAATTTCCATTTATGCTGACTTTCAGATCATACCAATTACTAACATCTTGTAATATCTTACCTAATGGTTCATCTTTAAAATAAAAATATCCTTCTTTCCAGGCAGTAGCGCTTTCAACGTCAACCGTTTGCAGTTGTAGCTTATCTTTAGCATCTATAAATGCTCTTTCTCCCGGGGCCATGGTGATTCGCTGATCGTGATAAGTCAATTGAACGGACCCTTCTACTAATGTCGTCGCAAAATGTTTAGGATGATAAGCACGTAAATTGAAAGAGGTACCCAATACTGAAATATTCAGATCGCCAGTTTGAACTTTGAATGGACGTTTCTTATCTTTTTGAACCTTAAAGAAGGCTTCACCTTCAACTTTGACAAAACGTTCATCTGTGGGAAAACGATTGGGGAAATAGAGCTTGGAATTGGCATTTACCCAAACAGTAGATCCATCAGGCAACTGTATTTCGAAAGTTCCGGCTTTTGGAACTTCGAGGATATTCCATTGGATGGTTTCTTCAGCCGAACTGCCACTATAGACTAACCGCCCCTTTTCATAGTTGAGATTATTGTCTTTTGCGTTGATAGACTGTTGTTTATCAAAACTTAATTTTTTACCAGTATAAAGTGTAAGACGAGCTTGGTTTTTTCCCGGGAGAATTTCTTCGGTTTGTTTCTTTGCGGCCTGTCTTATTGTGTCCTTAGGTATACCCGGTTTATTTTGCCAAAGGTATGTTAAAAGACAGAGGATCATTACGGCTGCCGCTGCTGCTGAAAAACGGTATAAAGTCTGTACCCGGCTCCGTTTTTTTTCACTTTCTTGAAACTTTGACATTGTCAGTGCTATTTTTTTGTCGACAGCACAAACGATTGATGTAACAGCCTCGAGGGAGGTTTCGGATTGGCCGACCGCAATCTGTTGTTCAATCAGCTTGCGAAGCTGATCCATGGATGTTGGAGAACCAAAATGTTCCATCAATTGTTCAATGTCTTCAACTGAGCAACGGTTGGCAATAAAATCCTGAAACAGTTTATATAAATTTTTCTTTTCCAAGGGACTCGTTTTATATCTATTACGTATTACGGTAGAAAAGTCACTACATGAAATCGAAATATTTTTTAATTTTTTACGAAGTGTTATTTAGTCCACAACAGAAGAAGGAAATAAGGAAGGTTTACAGGGTTCTGTAGAAATAATAATATTTTCTTATTGGCACGATTTAAATGGTTACTGATCGTATTTGGAGATATTTGCAAAAGATCGGACACTTCTTCATAACTACGGCCTTCAATTTTGCACAGTTGGAACACCGTTCTGCATTTAGGAGGAAGTTCTGTCAGTGCTTTATCTATCAATTCTCTTCGGTATTTATTTTCCAAAAGCTCATCGATATGCTGGTAAACGGTTTCCTGTATATTGATAAGATAGTCCTGATAATTTCGATCCTTACTGATCTTACGATAAAAGTCAGCGACCATATTAGCTGCTATCCGATAGAGATAGCCTTCAAAACAACGTTCGGGATCAATCTTGGACCTATTTTCCCAAACTTTGACAAAAACATCGTGGAGAATGTCTTCCGCGACATCAGACGCTTTTACGAGTTTAAGCAGATTACCAGCTAGCTGATGCTTGTAAGTATTGTACAACCATTCAAAAGCTATCATTTCACCTGCATTTAAGCGAATGATCCATGCGGTATAATTCAGATCTTCAGCCTTACTCTTCATTTCGCGAAACTATTGGTTATAGATGAATTGGTCGTTAACTCAATGTAATCAGATTGTGTATATTGGTCTTTGACGAAATACACAATCCTTAAAAGCGTATCTACACGACAATATTAGTAAATTATAAATGAAGTTAACAAATATCTTTTAAAGGGAATGGAACTATGGGCTATTCTATAACTGGTCGATAGGAGTTCTTTTTGAGATAGTTAACAAAGCTACTAATGCGAGTCCATCGCTTTCCGGTGAATTCGCATTAGTACTTTAGTGTTGTCTTATCCTTTTATTGATTTTATAAAATCAGGGATTTCATCCATATAATCTTTTTCTCCTAATCTTCTTACAAACGCACTGCCGATGATTGCGCCTGCAGTATATTGACTTGCTTTTTGGAAGGCTTCTTTATTTGATATTCCAAACCCGACGATCAACGGGCTTTTCAACTGGAGATCATGAATCCGTTTAAAATACGCATTCGTATCTTCGCCTACATCCAGTGTTTTGCCCGTTGTGGCGTTGGAGGATAATAAGTAGATAAAACTATTGGAAAGACTATCTATTTTCCGGATGCGCTCTGTTGAAGTCTGCGGTGTAACGATGAAGATATTTGCAATACCATTTTTTTCAAAAGTTTCCTTATAAAGATCTTCGTATTCGTACATCGGTAGATCAGGAATTATAACGCCATTTACACCTACATTTTTACATTCTTCGCAAAACTTCTCAACCCCGAATTGGATCACTGGGTTGACATAGCCCATCAGGAAGACCGGGATCCGAACATGCTGACGCAGTTCACGTAACTGTTCAAATAATTTTTTGACAGTCATACCATTTGCCAGGGCAACTTCCGAACTGTGTTGGATGACAGGTCCATCCGCAACAGGATCGGAGTACGGAAAACCAATTTCCAGAAAGTCTGCACCGGCTTCCTCCAATTTTTTAGCGATGCAGATTGTACTATCCAGTTCGGGATATCCCGCTGTAAAATATATCGATAGAAGGGGATTCCCTCCTTTTTTTTCAATCGTATTCATGCTTTAAAAATCAAAGTATTTCATATAGTTATCGAGATCCTTATCACCGCGTCCTGATAAACAAACCACGACGGTTTCATCACCTTTGAAAGGAATTTTGCCCAAATAAGCAAGTGCATGTGAACTTTCGATCGCAGGAATAATACCTTCCAGTCGAGTGAGTTCCAATCCTGCCTGCATAGCTTCATCATCTGTTATACTGACGTATTTTCCTCTTCCAGATTTAAACAGCCAAGCATGCTGCGGTCCGATGCCCGGATAATCAAGTCCGGCAGAGATCGAATAAGGTTCAATCACCTGCCCATCTTCAGTTTGCATTAATATGGACCGGCTTCCGTGCAATACGCCTTCTTTTCCCAAGGAAGTGGTTGCTGCAGATTCACCCGAATCAACACCATGTCCAGCGGCCTCTACAGCATATAACTGTACATTTTCGTCATCGAGGAAATGATAGAACATCCCTGCAGCATTGGATCCGCCACCGACGCAGGCGAGTACAATATCGGGATGTTCGCTACCGGTTTTTGCGAATAACTGTTTTTTCGTCTCTTCGGAAATAATTGACTGAAAACGGGCAACCATATCGGGATAAGGATGTGGACCAACGACAGATCCAATAATATAATGCGTATCTACCGGATTATTGATCCAATCCCGCAACGCTTCATTTGTTGCATCTTTGAGTGTCTTCGAACCAGATGTCGCTGCAATAACCTCGGCGCCCATCATTTTCATTCTTGCGACATTGGGTGCCTGGCGCTGAATATCAATCTCACCCATGTAGACAGCGCATTGTATCCCTTTTAAGGCACAGACAGTTGCAGTAGCAACCCCGTGTTGTCCAGCACCTGTTTCTGCAATGATGCGTTTTTTTCCGAGACGCTCAGCTAAAAGGATCTGACCGATAGTGTTGTTGATCTTATGTGCGCCTGTATGATTGAGATCCTCACGCTTGAGATAGATCGTTGTACCATATTTTTCTGAAAGCCGCTTGGCATGATACAAAGGAGAAGGGCGTCCGACGTAATCGCTTAGCAGCTGGTTAAATTCCTCCTGAAAGCTTTTCTCTTCAATTATTTTGAGATATTCTTCACGTAGCTCTTTTACATTGGGATAGAGCATTTCGGGGATATAGGCACCACCAAATGGACCATAATATCCTTTTTCATTGACTTGATATATACTCATTTCTTAATACTATTTATGCTGTGGCTCAAAAGATTGATATCTTTTAATCCTGGTTCTATTTCAAATTTTGAATTGAGATCCAAGGCATATAACCTGGGATCATCAGCTTGTAAAGCTGCTTTAATATTATTCTCATCTAAACCGCCGCTTAGAAAATAGGGGTATTCAAGCTTATATTGGTGGAGTAAGGACCAGTCAAATTGTGTACCGGTACCACCGTAGGAATTACTTTTGGTGTCAAATAGAAAATAGTCAATTGCTCCTCCATAAGCATTCAATACGGTCCAGTCAAAATGCTGGTCTATACCGAAAGCTTTGATCAAGGTCACTTGCCCGCGTTGCTTCAGTTCTTCACAAAATTGAAGGCTTTCATCTCCATGTAGTTGCACTGCATTTAAGTTGAACTTGTCTATTTTGTCACAGATTTCGGCAAGGTCCGCATTGACAAAAACACCAACTTTTATGAGACCTTTGAGCCTCTTAATATATTCCTGATTGGCATCGCCGACAAAGCGTTTGGATTTTTCATAAAATATAAAGCCAATATAGTCAACAGCAAGTGAGGTCAGCCCAACGATATTGTCGGGATGTTTCATGCCGCAAACTTTTATCTTGATCGCCATCTTATTATTTTATTATTTTTTTGAAACTTTCGAGCGCCTTTCCAGTCATCAGTGATTCTTCGGCTTCATAGAAACAATCGCCAAAAGATTTTTCGGGGTGAAAAGTTTTAATGGCAAATGCAGCATTAGTCAGGACAACGTTATTTTGTATATCTGTACCTGTATTGTTCAAAATGGATAAGAATGTCTGCGCTGCTTCGGCAACGCTGTCACCGCCGGCTAATTCCTGTGGAAGAACAGGAGTGAAGCCTAACTCCTCCATATTATAATAATTTTCCCCCTGATTGTTGATGACCTTGAAATCTCCGGTCATGGATATTTCGTCATAACCATCCAGTGCATGGATAATAGAATATTGTTTGTTTGTATTTTGGTATAAATAGCCGTAGAGCCGTGCAAGTTCCAAACTGAATACACCGACAGATTGAAACCTCGGATTGGCCGGATTTGTTAATGGTCCCAACATATTAAAGAATGTCTTTACCCCCAATGCGCGACGTATGGGAGCAACAGTTTTCATGGCTGGGTGAAATAATGGTGCATGAAGAAAGCAGATATTGGCCTGGTCAAGCTGGCGCTGTAATTCGGCTTTGTCATTACTAAATTGATAGCCCAAATACTCCATAACATTTGAGGAACCACAGCTCGATGACACCCCTATATTGCCATGCTTGGCCACCTGATAACCTGCGCCAGCTGTCACGAAAGAAGCAATTGTAGAGATGTTAAACGTGTTTTTGCCATCACCGCCAGTGCCACATAAGTCGATTAAATCATAACCATCAAAATCCAGCTTGAGGCACAGATCGTACATAGCATCCCGAAACCCACCAAGTTCTTCTACCCGTATACTCCGCATGCCATAAGCTGTCATAAAAGCAGCGATTTGATGACTGTCATATTTACCTTTGGCAATGTTCATCAAAATCTCATACGCCTCTTGCCGCGAAAAAGTCTTGTATTCAAATAAATGAGCTAAAATTTCTTTCATAATATTTTTAAATAAAAAAGGCTTACCTTATTCAGGCAAGCCCATCATATCTTGAAGTATATATCAAATAATGCAATAGGAGTTTGCCACAACGTTATTCGTTGTGCCACCACCAAGCTCTATTTAATATAGTTGTTATCATTTCCATTTTTATTAATACAAATATGGTTGATAGAATTCTAAAATGCAAGTCTTTTTGTTGAAAAATTTTTAAAAAATCTTCTAGTACGTAATATAGCTTACAAGCGGATCCACAAGAAAGTCATAAATAATCCAAATTTATTGCACTTTGTCTATAGCTCGATCGACTGAGCGTTTCCAGGTTGACCTCAATATCATGGATACTAATAGGATAAACAAAGAATAAAGACAAAAAACGACTAATAGAACACAAAATGTGCTTTGTTATTCCCCTTAGAAACCAGGGTAAAGGAAGCTATTTTTTTATCCCGAATAACCGCAGCAAATACAAACCGTTTGAGATACCTTACGAAATACACCTGTTGCGGATCAATTCCCTCCAGGTCGATATCGTAGGTTTCCTTTCGGCCGGCTTCAACGAAGTTGATGTATTCTAATTTGTTAATATCCTTGCTTTGTACATTGATACGGATTTCGTCTATGCTGGCCAAAAGATACTCCTGTTGGTCTTCATCGAGGTTTTTAGCCGTTATGATATCCTGACTTAAAATGATGTCGGTCGCTAAATCGGCATCATTAAGACGCTGTACGAATTTTTTTAATACAGCAACAGGTTCTTTCGCAGCTAAGCTTTCCTGAGCGGGCAGGGAAGTAGCTAGCATACAGCTTATGAACGTTAATAACAATACCTTTACTTTTATCTTCATAAGCTTAAGACTGAACTTCATAGCAATGGATTAATTTCATGAAATAAAAAACGCCTTTTGAAGAAAGGCGTTTTTTATCTGCTAATATTCATCTTCATTGAAGAAGAAATCATCTTTTGTCGGATAATCGGGCCAAATTTCTTCAATATTTTCATATGGCTCACCATCATCCTCAAGAGATTGTAAGTTTTCAATCACCTCAACTGGTGCACCCGAACGAATAGCATAATCGATTAATTCATCTTTTGTTGCTGGCCACGGTGCATCTTCTAGATGCGAAGCTAATTCTAATGTCCAATACATATAAAAACAATTTAAGTTCTCTATTTTCGCAAAACTATCATTTAATTTAACTTAA
>JAQZAZ010000241.1 GCA_029239355.1 Sphingobacterium sp. | reverse complement strand
CAAGTGCTCCGATAAATAATCTATTTTTTTTCATAATATCCTAAATCGTTATTTTCGATTATACAGCCTTATTTACTATCTTAGACGCAAATTTCTCGACGGGGTTTAATCGAAGTAATCAAAAATACAAATATTTTTTATTGAACGCTTTTTGTATTGAAATACAGACGAGACTTAACGTTATAATGTTACAATAATTTATCTATTTCATATGAGTAAAGGAATTACAAGTCGTGCAGAAGATTATTCGCAATGGTACAATGACCTTGTGATCAAAGCTGATCTGGCTGAAAATTCAGCTGTACGGGGCTGTATGGTGATCAAACCATACGGATACGCTATCTGGGAAAGAATGCAAGCGATCTTAGACAAAAGATTTAAAGAGACAGGCCATAGCAATGCTTACTTCCCTTTATTCATCCCAAAATCATTTTTTTCTAAAGAGGCGGCCCATGTGGAGGGTTTTGCAACCGAATGTGCAGTGGTCACACATTACAGACTAAAAAATGATGGTACAGGTAAGATCGTGGTGGATGAAGATGCGAAATTAGAAGAAGAACTAATTGTACGTCCGACTTCTGAAACCATTATATGGAATACATACCGTGGCTGGATCGAATCGTATCGTGATCTACCGATTTTAGTAAACCAATGGGCAAATGTTGTTCGTTGGGAAATGCGCACGCGTCTTTTTCTGCGCACAGCAGAGTTTTTATGGCAGGAAGGACACACAGCACACGCAACTAAAGAAGAAGCAATAGAGGAAACAGAACGTATGCTGGACGTGTATGCTGAATTTGCTGAGAATATTTTGGCTGTACCTGTTATACGCGGTCGTAAAACTGAAAATGAACGTTTTGCTGGTGCATTAGATACCTATTGTATTGAAGCTTTAATGCAGGATGGAAAGGCTTTACAAGCAGGAACATCGCATTTTCTTGGTCAGAACTTTGCGAAGGCTTTTGATGTAAAGTTTACGTCTAAAGAAGGGAAACTGGAACATGTATGGGCGACCTCTTGGGGTGTTTCTACACGTTTAATGGGCGCTTTGATTATGGCCCACTCGGATGATCAAGGATTGGTATTGCCTCCAAAACTGGCGCCAATTCAGGTTGTTATTGTTCCAATTTTCAAAACTGAAGAAGAAAAAGCACAGATTGATGTTTTCGTGGATCAACTAACAAACGAATTAAAGATAAAAAATATCTCCGTGAAATACGACGATCGAGATACTCAACGCCCCGGCTTTAAATTTGCGGAATGGGAACTAAAAGGTGTGCCTGTACGTGTAGCCGTTGGAGCGAGAGATATGCAAAATGGTACCGTTGAATTGGCACGTCGTGATACACAAACAAAGGAAACTGTAGCACAAGAAGGACTGGCCGGAAATATCGAGCAGCTATTGCATGAAATACAGGAGAATATTTACCAAAAAGCATTGAATTTTAGAGCATCTCATTTTACGGAAGTGAATTCTTATGATGAGTTTAAAGAAGTGCTGGAAGGTAAAGGCGGATTTATCTCCTGTCACTGGGACGGAACAACAGAAACAGAAAAACGAGTGAAAGAGGAAACAAAGGCGACAATCCGTTGTATTCCTTTGGATGTCAAAGAAGAACAGGGTGTTTGTATCTTCACCGGAAAACCTTCCAACAGACGAGTTTTATTTGCGAAAGCTTACTAGTCTTTTGATCTTATGCGGATACTCATATTAGGCTGTGGATGGTTAGCGGAATCATTTGCTATGGATATGAAACATCAGGGACATGAGGTCTGGGCAAGTACAACACAATATGAAAAATACCATCGGCTAAAAGCTGACGGTATTTTTTCATTTATTGCCGACTTTGATCAATGCAATGTGCCGTCCGAGGTGATTCTTCCATACCAATTTGACTTTGTATTAAACAGTATTCCTGCCAGCAAAAAAAACAGCCTATCGGATTTAGAAATCCGTTTTTCGAATATTTCGAGATTTCTTGAAAATATCCAATGGGCCAAGCAGCTGTTTCTTAGTTCCATTGGGATCTATCCAGACAAGGATGGAGTTTATAGTGAATTGAATGCTGAAGGAATTGAGTTTTCCGAAAAGCTCCTTTTAGCAGAACAACTAATGTTACAACTGCGCGATACTCATGTATATCGACTTGGTGGCTTATTTGGTAAAAATCGCATCTTCGCAAAGTATTTCGCGAATCGTATTTGCACAACGGGTGAACAGCCTGCCAATTTTGTCCACCTTGATGATGCCGTGCGTTTAATTACCTTGGCTACTGTAAAGGATTTCAGTCATCGCATTTATAATGTTGTCGCACCAATACACCCGCGAAAAAAAGAGGTCATACTGGCGTCTGCACAAAAATATGGCTTCGATTTACCTGCCAAATTTGAAAAAGGCGATTCTTTTCAGAAAGTGGTGATCGGAAGCTTACTGCAAAATGAATTGGATTATCAATATATCTGGCCTGATCCTTTGGATTTTTAAACTTATGAAAACCGCAGGCCTTATGTTCTTGAAATAAAGTTAAATTTACATATTGGTGTAAATAATTAAATAATTTCATTATTTTAACGTCAGTTCTGCTAGAGAGATTTTATAGAATAGTTGTCCACTAAAATTTGGATAGTGAGTGAGGTATATTTTAGGTATACAGTGCTATTCGTATGAATAAATAACTAGTGGATTTAATATTAGCGCATATATTATAAAGAGCCATGACAAACGTAGAACGACATCAATATATTTTAAAACAACTAAAAGAAGTAGGTATAGTCCAAGTGATTGATCTCTGTGAAGAATTGGGCGTATCCTCTGTCACCATTCGAAAAGATTTGACATTACTGGAGGAGAGTGGCCTGCTTTTTCGGACCCACGGCGGAGCGACACAATATAATCCTTATACGACAGATCGGACTGTGTTTGAAAAAGAGAAACTTCGGTCTGATGATAAAAGTAGAATCGGAAAAAAGGCTGCTGAAATGATCGAAGAAAATGATTCAATTATTATTGCTTCAGGCACAACCATGCAATCATTGGCGAGGCAAATTACACCGAAGGGAAATATTACAGTTGTCACATCAGCGTTAAATGTTGCCATGGAGTTAATTAAGTATCCATCAGTGGAAATAATGCAAATGGGCGGTACATTACGGAAAACCTCCACTTCAGTGACGGGTAAGTATGCGGAAAATTTGCTGCATGATTTTTATTGTAGTAAGCTATTTTTGGGGGTAGATGGTATTGATCTGGACTATGGGGTATCAACGTCCAGCGCGCAAGAAGCCCAGTTAAACCGTATCATGATTGACACTGCTCAAAAGGTCGTAGTACTTGCCGATTCCTCTAAATTTGGAAGACGTAGCTTTGGTCGAATTTGTGGTTTCGATAAAATTGATATATTGATTACCGACGATAAAGTCAGCGCCGGATTTGTTGAATCGCTCGAGAAATCTGGTGTACAAGTCATTGTTGTGTAGCTTTTAGTTGATAGCACTAAATGATTTCTGTGAAGTTAGACGCTTCGAACAATCGAAAAATAAAGTTCTTATTTTTTATATAGCAGATTGACGATTTTAAGTGTTTACTCGTATTAATTAAGCTATAAAAGAAATGCTTCATTGCATATAAATGAAGCATTTTCCTGTAATATTTAATTTTATCTTTAGCTGCGCGCAGGTTCTTGCTGACTCAAGCAATGAAAACTACCCAGTCCCCAGATAATGTCTACTGAATTAATCCCTATTACTTTTCGCGACGGAAAGCAGCCTTGGATAATATCTAATGCTTTTTGGTCATTGGCATCCTTGAAAATTGGTACAACGACAACATCGTTTGCAATATAGAAGTTAGCGTATGATGCTGGCAGTCTGGTGTCTTCATAGATTACCGGTGCAGGCATAGGAAGTTCGACAATATTAAGCGGTTCACCATTTATTAATTTGAAAGAACGGAGTGTTTCCAAATTCTCTTGAAGGATCGCATAATTTTCATCTTCAGGGTTTTCTTCGACAACAGTTAAAACGGTATTTTCATTTACAAAACGTGTAATGTCGTCAATATGGCCGTCTGTGTCATCTCCAACGATCCCGTCGCCTAACCACAGTACCTGGTCTTGCCCATAGAATTCTTTGAGATAAGTCTCAATTTGTTCTTTTGTGAAATTAGGGTTTCGGTTTTCATTTAGCAAACATGCTGTTGTTGTCATAACAGTTCCAGCGCCGTTAAATTCGACAGAACCACCCTCCATCACTATATTAGGTGTGAATAAAGGGAGATCGAACTCTTCTGCTATACGTGTAGGGACAACGTCATCGAGATCAAAGGGGGGGTATTTGCCGCCCCAGGCATTGTAGCCCCAATCAACAATGGCTTTTGTATTTGAATGTTGATTGATCAGGAAGGCAGGACCATGATCTCTACACCAAGCATCATTAGTTGGATTGAAATAAAATTCAATATTGCTAAAATCAACTGTTACTTTTTTCAATTCTGTGATCGCAAACCCCTTCATGTCTTCGTTAGCTACATTAATTCTTACTTTTTGCCCAGCAGCAACAGTTTTAATGAATTCGCAATAAGGCGCGTATATGGTTTCAATTTTTCCGGGCCAAGATTCCTCTTTATGCGGCCAGCTCAACCACATAGCATCTTGTTTTGCCCATTCAGGGGGGAATGTGAAACCTTGTTTTTTTGGAGAATTGTCAAAATATGCCTGAGTGAAAGTACTTTCTTGTTCCATGCTTTAAAATGTAAAAAGCCATTTTAATCTGTTCTTCTTTTCATGAATCACAAATTAAAATGGCCAATATGATTTACTATTAGTCTTCGTCAATAAAACGTTTGGTGATTGGGGAATACGTGTCGATTCTACGGTCACGTAGAAAAGGCCAGTGTTTTCTGAAATAGTCAGATTCACTTAGATCCAATTCGATGACTTCAATTTCTTCCTTGTCATGGGAGGCCAGGTACAATAACTTGCCTTGTCCATTTGTCACAAAGCTGCCACCCCAGAATTTCATGGCACCATCTTGTTCATATCCGACTCGGTTAACGGATACCACAGGTACACCGTTTGCGACAGCATGAGAACGTTGAATGGTTTGCCATGCATTGTATTGATCTTTATTGGTTTCTTCATCCTGATCTGTAGCCCAGCCAATTGCTGTTGGGTAGAATAGAATTTCTGCGCCCATCAATGCTGTAATTCTGGATGCCTCAGGGTACCATTGGTCCCAACAGATCAATATACCGATTCGACCAAATCTCGTTTTAAATACTTTATAACCTAGATCGCCTGGCGTAAAATAGAATTTCTCGTAAAATGCCGGATCATCAGGGATATGCATTTTACGGTATTTGCCTAAATAGGCTCCGTCAGCGTCCAACACGGCTGTCGTATTATGATAAAGGCCTTCAGTTCTTTTTTCAAATAATGAAGCGATAATAACGACTCCTGCTTCTTTCGCAACAGCGGATAGGGCGTCTGTAGACGGGCCAGGGATAGATTCAGCTAGGGCGAAATTGTCATAATCTTCGACATCGCAGAAATATAAAGAAGTAAAGAGTTCTTGCAGACACACAATTTGCGCACCTTTTGCAGCGGCTTCTTTTACTTTAGCGATTGCTTTTTCGAGATTCTCTTGTTTGTTTGCGGTA
>JAQZAZ010000049.1 GCA_029239355.1 Sphingobacterium sp. | reverse complement strand
GTTATTGTTTCATGTTTAAAATCATCGTGAATATATTGATAAAATTTTATTTTTTTTCAATTTAATTTATCGTTTTAGCATTATTCTAAATAAAGAATAGGAGATTGTTACAAAACAATGTGTAGTTTGTTGGAATGAAACTCGATTGGTCGGGTATGCTGAGATAAAAATTGAGCTGATATCAAAGCATCAGAAATATCGGCTGTTTTTGTTTTACCTAATTTTTTAAGCTGATCGTTCTGTCTATGCCGATATCATCTTGAAACATTTCATCATGTGAGATGACAAGGAGCGTGCCTTTATAATGTTGAATCGCTCGGGTGAGGATACGAATGTTTTGAATATCCAGATTATTGGTAGGTTCATCTAACACAATGAGATCCGGAGCCTGTTGTTTAATTGTCAAGCAGCATAGGATCAGGCGCATTTTTTCGCCGCCACTTAAAAGTCGACAAGGCTTGTCCCAGTCATCCTTCCCAAATAAAAAGCGGTTGAGTCTGATTTTGATCTCATGTTCAGGTAGCGATTCACTATTATAATATTGAGCCTGCTCATAAATGCTCAACCGGAGGTCAATAAGCGAATACTCCTGGTCGAGATAGATAGCGCTAAAGCGCTGTCGCTCCACCTCACCTCGAGAGGGGGAGAGCTGACCTAACAGGATTTTGATCAATGTGGTTTTACCGGAACCATTTTTTCCCTGCAAAATAATACGCTCCCCGCTGAATATTTGCAGATCCATATTTTCCTGCCAAAGTTCAGCTGTATTGTATTTGAAATTGATTTTGGTCGCTTTTACCATACTTTTTCCGCGAGGGAAGTCGCTGTTTCCTAAATCAATTTTCATTTCATCTAAGGCAGCTTTCGTACCTCTCAGTTCTTGCAGATTGGATTTCATGTCTCCAATTTTGTCCTGATGGATACTTTTGATTTTGGCCGTACTTTTTTCGGCATTATTCCGTAGTGTATTCATCATGATGCGGGCAACACCTGCTTTTTCCTGTTTTTTTTGACCACGATTGTTTAATCTGTTTTGCCGTTCAATCGTTTCTCTTTCTTTCTCTTTGGCTGTTCTGATCGCTTTTTCCTGATGATGGATATCCTGCTCTAGCGCATTGCGTTCTATTTCTTTTTGAGATTCGTAAAATGCATAGTTTCCACCGTATCGTTTTATACCCCTCGGTGTCATTTCTAGTGTGTCCTCCAATAGATTGAGCAGTGTTCGGTCATGGCTGACAACAACAATGGTTTGTTTTGAAGACTGTATCCATTGATAAAGCAGCTTTTTACTGTCAATATCCAGGTGATTGCTGGGCTCATCCAACAGGATAAGCTCACATTCGTGAATTTGGATCCCTGCCAACAAAACTTTTGCCTTTTGGCCACCACTGAGTTCCGACATTTTCTGCGTCAAATGAATTTCGGGTAAATTCCAATACCCAAAAGCCTCTTGGCAGCGTTCTTCCAGCGTCCAGTCATCTTGAAGGATATTAAAATTTTCCTCAGAGGCATTGCCGGCTAAGATGGCATAAAAAGCATTTAGTTTTTTGTCAATACCAAGAGCCTGTGCGACCGTTAAATCATCGTATTGTCCGGTAATTTGTGGCACATAAAAGGGGCGGGTATCACTATGTATACCGCCTGTTGTGGGCAATAGATCTCCGGCGATCAGGCGCAATAATGTTGATTTACCAACACCGTTGTTGCCAATTAATGCTATTTTCTCGTGTGAGTTGATTGTTAGACTTATGTTTTCAAACAATAAATCTTTATTCGGATGTATATAGGATATCTGTTGTAATGAAATCATGCTAAAATTCTTTATAATGTTAAAAACAGGCCATTTCGGTAAGTTATTTACCGTTGGTATTTATTACGCTCTAAAGAATCTTAATCTTACATACAGTTTTTATTTGAGTTTAAGAGCCACAAATATACCAGTTTATTTCTAATCTCAAAACAGCTGTTTTTGTCTATGGTCAAATTCATTAATGTTTAAACACAAATTTGTATAATGATGTCCCAAATTTTGAATGTAAATTATTGCTATTTGCGTTGAACAAATCGTAATTTTGAAAAAAAACATGGTGAATAAAATACTTATTATAGATGACGAAGAGAAGCTTCGTAAACTACTTGCTAAGATTATCAGCTTGGAGGGTTTTGAAGTAATCGAAGCTGCTGATATCAAATCTGGTTTGAAAAAGCTTGATATTTTCGACATCGATGTAGTATTATGCGATGTTAAGTTGCCTGATGGTAACGGTGTGGAGACTGCGAAATTGATTAAGGAACGCCATCCAATTGTTGAAATCATATTATTGACTGCCTATGGTAATATTCCGGATGGAGTTCAGGCGATTAAAAATGGTGCTTTTGAATATATCACCAAAGGTGATGACAACAACCGGATTATTCCTTTACTCTATAAAGCCTTTGAGAAAGTAGCGCTGGCGCGCAGAGTAAGACAATTGGAAAAACAATTAGGCAATAGGCTTTCATTTGACAAAATTATAGGGCGTTCTGTTGCGATTAAATCCGCCATCGCGCTTGCGCAAAAGGTATCCGTAACAAGTACGACGGTTCTGCTAACCGGGGAAACAGGAACCGGTAAAGAGGTATTTGCACAAGCGATTCATCAGGCCAGTCCACGCAAGGAGCGTAGTTTTGTCGCCATTAATTGTGCGGCTTTTACAAAAGATTTATTGGAAAATGAGCTGTTTGGACATAAAGCGGGGGCTTTTACAGGAGCGACAAAGGATCAGCGTGGTCTATTCGAAGAGGCTCATTTGGGAACTATTTTTTTGGATGAGATCGGTGAGATGGCGATTGAACTTCAAGCCAAAATTCTAAGGGTACTGGAGACCGGTGAATTTTTAAAGGTAGGTGATTCCAAGCCGACGAAAGTGGATGTCCGTATTATCGCTGCAACAAATCGAGACCTTGAAGCCGAAATCGATTCAGAACATTTTAGAAGCGATTTATTTTATAGATTGTCCGTATTTACAATTCAACTACCACCCTTACGAGAGCGTATTGAGGATATTCGCTTGCTGGCTCAATATTACGCAGATATTTTTGCGGCAAAATCGAATATCAAACCGCTAAAAATGACGGCTGAATTTGTTGCGGCTCTCGAACGAAATCCTTGGCGGGGAAATATCCGTGAATTGAAAAATGTGATTGAACGTAGTGTCATACTGAGTGAAGATGGACTGCTTGATCTGAGCAGTCTTCCTTTTGGAATGAATAGTTTGAAATCGGAACAAGCGCTGTCTTCCGGTTTTTCCATGGCAAATATAGAACGTCAACACATTCAGCGTGTATTGCAACATACAAATGGGAATAAAGCTGAAGCCGCACGATTGCTGGAGATCGGTGTAGCGACACTATACCGGAAAATTGAGGAGTATAAAATGCAATGACCTACAATAGATCCTGCGGCATGTCAGCCAGCGGCCGCAGGATCGGCAAACCGCTAAAGTTTTATCTCGTTATCATCAATAAGTTTAGCATCCCGTGTATTTTTCTGAACGGCGATCGCAGAGAATATACTTAGCGAAAAAGACATGGCGTAGAATCCTTTTTCGCTAAGTAGCAGATCAGCATTCCATAATCCGATAATCAATAAGACTACTGCAGCAATCGTTGCAAACCAACTTAGACCATAGTAAAGTTCGGTTACAGCAAGTCCTTCAGCTTTATCTCTGACACTTTTTTGAACAGAAATAACAGCAAATAGGGCAAACAATAGAATGGTAAAATAATATCCCTTTTCATTGAGAGCCATAGTAGCATTCCATAATCCGACACAATAACCAATAGTTCCTACCAACAGAGCTGTCCACGATGCGCCAATGAAGGCTCCTGTGGGTTTGAAAGGATTTCTTGTGTTCGAATCCTTTTTTGAAATTTTTTCTTCAATCATGTTTTTTAGCGGTTCCATAATTTTAATTTTTTATTGTTGTTTTTGTTATTTGTTGATTCAAATATCAGGAGTATCCACTATGATTTAAAATCAATTTGTATAAAATACTGATGATATATTTTTATTTTTTAAATTTGATTTTCCGCTAAATTTGACGATATGGATTCAATTGTAGAGCTTATTAGTGTATTAGATATCGATGATATTAAAGACTTTAAAGGGTTTTTGAAAAAGAAAAATAAGCGTAACGATGTCAAGAATATCCGGTTGCTCGAAATTTTAGAAACTGATGATATAAATAGATTAAAAAAACTATATGGATCTTCGAAAAATAAAGATGCTTATCATGCATTAAGGAAAAGATTACATGATAGTCTACTATTGTTTATTTCAAATAAAACATTTGAACGGGATAACAGTGAGGCTCATGAAGCCTTGAGATTGCTTATTGTTGGACGTTTTCTGTTGGAGAATGATCTGATAAAACCTGGATTTAAATGTCTTCAACGGGCCGAACAAAAAGCTTTACTGCTGGAGCAGTTTAGCTTGCTCAATGAAATCCTGCAATTGAGGTTGCAATATGCATACTTGGAATCCAAACCTAATTTAGAATTGCTGATCGATCGTCTGATGACAAACCAACATAAAATGCAGCAAGAGGTGAAATTCCAAATTGCCTATGCATTTCTAAGGGTTGAATTGCAAGATATCCATTTGAAGGGGAAGATCGTTGATCTAAATCGGTTGGTGATCGATACAATTGGCAAGTATGATATTTCATTGCGGCAACTGTTGTCTTTTAAGTCGCTATATCAGCTATTGTTTATCGCCAATGAATATGCTACGATACATCAGAATTATGCCTTAGTTCGGTCGTTTTTGAAAACAAGCGATGAATTTATAACAAAACAAAAGGTGAGTTCGGCGCATCACTTGTTTTACTACCTACATATTCTCTATTACCTCGCTAATTTCAATTTGCGGAATGGATTATTTCACGAGAGTTTAGCGTATTTGGAGCAGCTGATTGCAGGCTGTTCTCCGGGGAGCGTTCTGCGGGTTCAGTTTCAACTACGTTATTATTTGCTCAAGGCGCTAAATTACCATTACATGGGAGAAGGGGCAAAGGCGCTTGCTATTTTACGTTTAGGAATCCAACAATCGACATTAAAGTCCAACGAGACTGATATTGCGGACCTGCAATTATGCCTGGTTATGTTTCTGACACAATTTCAAGATAAACATGCGTTAACAGAATTAAGAAAGTTGATTCGAACGGATGCTTGGTATGAGAAGAAAATGGGCATGTTATGGACGATTCGTAAGAGCTTGTTGGAGATATTGATCCATATTCAGTTTGAGGATATTGATCTGGCAATTTCGCGCGTGAAAAGCTTTAGGCGTCGGTACAAAAAATACCTGGAAACCGTACAGGAAGGTCGGGTTGTTAATTTTTTAAGACTGGTTGAAAAGTACCTTCAAAATCCATCGGTCGTAAAGAATACTGTTTTTATAACCGATATAGAGGCGATGGCCGATCACGCAGAAAATCAGGATTTATTTGTGCTGGGGTTCATCGCTTGGTTAAAATCCCTCGTCACATCGGAAAGTCCCTATCAGGCTTTATTGAGTTTGGTTAGGAAATCGGAGCTGAAAAAGGATCAATAATAGATGTTTAAGATAATTTGTTTTTGGGAGGAGTCAATAATAGGCTGCAGTCTTTCGTAGAATTTTACGCTTACCATTGGGCAACCCTGACTTAAACATATTGGAGCAATCTGTTCATCATCGGGCATGCTATCGTATTTATGTAAAACAATGTTTCTACTATAGGCGTTGCTATTGGAGGTTTCAAGCCCATATAACTTATAAGCTTTTCCGAAACGACCGTTATAAGATGTGCCGATCGAATACAGACCCAAAGAGGTCGCATAGGAGTTGTCCTGATTGCTGAATTTTAATCTGCCGGCTTTTCGGGTTTCCGAACCTGAACCATGGGCTACTAAACCTTGATCCAGGATCCGGTTGTTTTGGAGATCAACAACAAAAAAGCGATTCCTTCCCGAAAGTTTCTTCATGTCGAGAAGAAAAGCGATGTTCTTATTGTATTTTTTATCCTTTTTAACGAGATCGTTGACCCGATTGAATGCGTCAATATACCGTGCTGAGTCTGATACCGCAGTGTTTTCGGTATTGTCTGCAGCAAATGTGTGCTTTCGGGAAACTTTGAAAGCGATCAGACCTATCCCGATCACGATAATGAGTAGAATGAACTTATTCATTTATTAGGTTGGCTTTTTTGTTCAACAAAGTATGCACAAATATTTTTCAATCGCCTATTGTTGTTATTCTATTGTTTTATTAAATCGCGCAAAGGATTTCCAATATTTATCTTTATAGATAGCATAGTCGATTTCAAGCCTATTTTGATATTGTGCAATTAACTGATCTATTATTTGGGATGATTTTCTGAATTCTGTACAGGCCAGGTAAACTTCCCGTATGTTGTCCGCAGTTTCTCGCCCAATATTGAGATAGCCGATATCATGTGGAAGGCTAGCCATTAAGTCGTCTTCGAATTTATCCATTAAATCGTATGTCGCCTGGTCAGGCATACCATTGGTCGAAGTTCCATCGTAATTGATCCGCAATGTTACAATCCAGGGGTGTGACACCTTTCCGTCCCAGTCCAAAAGTGTTGTATTTATTATAGCCAAGATAGGCAGATCGTTTTGCATCATGCCCTCAAAAGCGGTATAGGAATCATTTTCGGTCTCATGCCTGACATCCGTATACTTTTCGACAAATTCTTTTTCCCGCCATATTAAATAGTCTTTTAATTTGATCAATGGAATGAGCTCTCCCGCTGCCTGGTCGCTGGATGTGACGTTTAAATTGTCAATGGTGATGATCGAGTTTAGCTCGCCAATATAATTATCTAAGAATATTTCAACTCCATGAGCGATATTGGCTTTGTCTTCTTCCGTGTAATTGGGGTGTACAATCACAATATCGACATCATCCGGACGGTATTTGTGTTCAATGGGGTAAAAATACATGTCATTAATGTCAAAGGAAAATCCGTACATCGTTATTTTGAATTTTTCCATGTCTTCGATAGCCGGCTTTAAGGCGGTAAACTTCCAATTTGGGAGGGTAGGCGCTGAGTCGATCAAGGTTTCGACGAAGGCGATATTTTTCACAACCCCATCGGGAGTAATAACAAGCTCAGCGATATCATCGCTGTACATTCCAGTTAAAAAATAGAGTTCTTTTCGAAGCGCGTCAATTTTTGGGGAGAGTTTGCTGAAAAAATTCTGGTCAATGTGATCCCCATTTTTTACAATTTGAAAAAAGGTTTGTTCGTTTTTTGCAAACCAATTCCAAAAATCCTGTATGCTATCTTTTTTGTTTTCTTTCTTTCCAAAAATATTGTTAAAAAAAACCATAGTTACTATTATTCGATTGGAACCCTATATCGTATGTAAGACCTGTTACACCTTTGCTTTTAAAATTAATGATATAATTATGATCCAACAAGTGATTCGCTGTTTAAAAATTATGTGACAAACAATTGGTCAAGCAGTTTGTTAAGGATAGTATTGGAAAGATATAAATTAAGTTGGAGTAGCTGAAATACCTATGATTGAGGGTCTAGACAGATTTGCAAAAATATTTGGTATATTTCAATTGACGTTTAAAAAAAAACAAACCAGGTGTATGGTGTTCGTATATAGCAATGAGAATAGATGCTTATACCGCCGAGAGCTCGTAAATACTTTAATCAGAAAATAATTGATGAACAAATAATTATTAAAATATGAAATTTAACAAATTAACATTTTGCCTTTTGGCAACATCTGCAGTACTTTCTTTTTCTGCATGTAAATCGGGGTTATCGGATGATAAATTAGAGGAAAAGATCGAAAATGCACTTACGGGACGTAAAACTGTTGATGTTTAGGTCGAAAAAGGAAAAGTAATCCTTAGCGGGACTGTAGCGTCAGAGGAAGAAAAACAACAAATTGAATCGATCGCAAAAACAGCAGGGGATAAGGATATCAAATCTTTTCAAAATGATATCGTTGTGAGTGCACCTGTTGCAACAACACCGGCACCTATTACAGTATCAAATAATGATGCTACACTTGGTGCAGCTGTAAATACGTTCATGAAAGATTTTCCATCCGTTCAGGCGAGTGTTAAAGATGGGATTATTTCGGTAACAGGAACGCTGGAACAGGCAAAGATTGTTACATTGAAACAAGGTTTGGATAATCTAAATCCAAAAAAAGTGGATTTGAGTGGTATTGTTGTGAAAAAATAAAATAACAAAAATTATGTCATTACAAGAAAAATATAAAGTTCTTTTGGATACTGCGCAATCTTCAGGAGTTAACGATCTGAATTACGCTGAAATGGATGGTGTGCTTCAGATTAGGGGTACTGCACCTACCGCAGATGTGAAAAATAAACTGTGGGAAATTTATGGAAATATAGATCCAAACTTCCAGACTGGTGATGTCGTCTTAAATGTTGATGTGGCTACAGAGGTGGCCGGAAGCCAGGTGAAGGTAATCACAGAGAATAGCAACTTAAATATTAGAAAAGGCCCCGGAACTGACCAGCCTATTGTAGGAAAAGCAGCGAAGGGTGAAATTATCACATTGATCAGCAAAGCAAATGACCAATGGTGGTTAGTGCGGACTAACGATAATGAAGAAGGGTATTGCTATGCGCAATACCTTGAGTCTGTCTAATACGATCAGTCCCTGAGTAAAATATAAGGAGATCTATCTTAAGGATATTTCTCCTTTTTTTTGTCTTTATGCTGTTGTTTTAGCGCTTTATATTCCCTGTTTGAATTTAGTTTCATTTGAACTTGTGGTTTTTGGTGTAATAATTGTAATATATGTTTTGCAACAAACTTATTACAATATGTCGAAATTGAAATTTTTCTTGTTCCCATGTATTGCTTTGTTGGGACAAATAGCCGTAGCTCAGGAGTATGTTCGTTTGGATAAAGACAGGTATCAGTTACATTTATCAGAATCTCCAAAGGATACTATTAACATCGTTGAAAAAGGACAAGTCACTAAATTGAAGCAAGGAAAATATATTGTGCAGCAAAATCAATTTATGGGCCCCTCTAATGCCTTTATTGCGGTCAACAAAGACGGTTTAGTGGAAGGAAATTTTAAGATTGAAAAGGGAGGAAAGCGTGCTGTGGTCCAGGTCAGGCATGGTGTGATGCAGCAAATGAACCTACAGACTGACGCTACTTTGGATTTTCAGTATACTATTACGGATACTTCAAGTGTACAGCGCGATTTTCGAAACGGTAAAATCAGTCAGGAAAAGATAGTTATTTATCAACCTAATATAGGAAAGAAGAAAGTATTAAAGACTTTTTTTGACAGCTACTATACTATTGAAAATGAGTTTGACCATAGTAAATCTGAGTATGGCCTGGATAACAAGTTACTTTATAAAGCGAAGTTGGATTGTGTTGGTCAGGTCGTCGAATCGAAGTCTTTCGATAGGGACGGCCAACTACTTAAACATACCTATAAAAAAGATAAAGTCAATTATACCGACTTATATCAGCATAATAATCTTGTCGAGCGTCTGTACAAATCCAATGGTTCGAGCTATAGGGAATATTTTAAGAACCAATTATTATTAAAGAAAATTGTTGAGAAAAAACGAAATGGCCGAGTGGAGAGATATGTATATAATGCTGAGGGTAAATTACTAGAGAAAAGCAATGGTAGTGGATCGAAAAAAGGAGATGAGAATAACGTGTAGTTGAGTTTTTAATAGGAGAGGATAAGGTGTAATTAGGCGCCTGATAAGAGCTGATTGGAGTAAAATGTCGTGTGGTATTGAGTAAGAGGAGCAGGTATTGTTATATTGTCGTGACTTTTTTGATTTTTGGAAATATAGCATTAACTTTGTTGAGGCAATGAAGAAAATGAACAACATATTACGTCTTCCATTTTTCTTTAATTATTATCTCCCGATAGTAGTTCGGGAACCTTATGCCTATTAAAATTTAGAAAATTTAATTATTTATATAGCTAAGCCCGAACATACCGTTCGGGCTTTTTTGTTTTTATAGCATTATGTTAACAGATTTAGAAGAAAACATTGAAATTATGTTGCCCAGAGATGGGCTGAGGTTCAAATTGCAACAATCTAAAGACACTGGCCGTCCGCTGATTATTAAACTCGGGTTTGATCCTACAGCTCCAGATCTTCATTTGGGGCATGCTGTGGTGCTGAAAAAGCTTAAGCAATTTCAGGAATTGGGCCATCAAATCGTCGTTTTGGTTGGGAGTTTTACAGCGCGGATAGGAGATCCAACAGGCAAAAATAAAGCGCGCAAACCGTTGAATCAGGAAAAAATAATAGAGAACGCTGCAACCTATATTGCACAATTAGCTAAAATCATTGATATGTCAAAGACAAAAGTTGTCTTTAATGGTGATTGGTTGGATAAATTGGATTTTGCGGAGGTTATTCAGCTTGTTTCAAAAGTGACGATTGCGCAGCTTATGCAACGGCATGATTTTCATAAGCGCTTTACAGACAATCAGCCGATCGCCATGCATGAACTTATCTATCCAATATTGCAGGGGTTTGATTCCGTACATATCAAAAGCGATATTGAAATGGGTGGGACAGACCAATTGTTTAATTGTACAATGGGTCGCCAGCTTCAAGAATCTTTTAATCTTGATCCTCAGCTTGTCTTATGTATGCCGCTGCTCAGAGGATTGGACGGTAAGGAGAAAATGAGCAAATCGCTGCACAATACCATTGGGTTGTTGGATGAACCGAATGAAATGTTTGGCAAAGCAATGTCTATTCCCGATAGCTTAATCCCAGATTATATTGATCTAACGACAGACTTTAACTCGACGGAAAAGAAGATGCTAAAATCCCGGCTGGAAATAGGTGAAAACCCGATGGAAGTCAAAAAGCTTATTGCGCATAATCTCGTGGCCCAATACCACGATCCGCAGGCAGCTGCAGATGCATTGGATTTTTTTGCTAAACAGTTCCAGCAAAAATCATTTGATGATAAAAGTTTTGAAGAGGTATCGTTGCAACATATTAATGCGCAATTGGGTTCTGTTGCAAAGCTCGTCGACCTTTGTCACATTTTAAAGAAAGATCTGAGCAAGTCCGCTATTCGTAGGCTCATTGCTGAGGGAGCAGTACAGATTGATTCGAACAAATGTCTGGATCCTGATCTGCCCGTTGATCTGGAAACTGGTTTTAGAATTAAATTAGGAAAAAGAAGTTTTTTTAGATTTGTTTAGGAAGGTTTTGTGAATCATACTTTTGATATATTTTGTAAAAAAGCATGAGAATGTAAGGTTGGCCTTTTGGAAACCATAAATATTTTCTACCTTCATACAAAGTCTCACACTTTATTTTGATACCGATTATAAATGGAAACATATAATAATGTTGTTTTGGAGCAGTTGCCCAAACATTTAAAGCGCTATGTAGTCGCCCAGCAATACGAACGTTATACGGCTTTGGACCAAGCCTTGTGGCGGTATGTCATGCGTCAGAATTATTCCTTTTTAAAAGATGTCGCTTATTACCCATACATACCGGGATTGAAGAAAGCGGGGCTTTCCATTGCGCACATACCGGATCTGCAACAGATGAACGATAGTTTGAAATTAATTGGTTGGGGAGCAGTAACGGTCGATGGATTTATACCACCTGCAGCTTTTATGGAATTTCAGGCACATCGGGTATTGGTTATAGCCGCAGATATCCGACAATTGGAACATATTGAATATACCCCCGCACCAGATATCATTCATGAATCTTCTGGCCATGCACCGATCATAGGTGAGCCCGATTACGCGGTTTATTTGCAGTACTTTGGTGAAATTGGAACAAAAGCATTGTCATCCCGGAAGGATTTCGAACTGTATGAGGCTATTCGCCATTTATCAATTTTAAAAGAGCACGCAGGCACAACCGAAGCAGAATTGGCGGAAGCTGAAAATAAATTGAAGACCGTTCAGGACAATATGGGCGAACCTTCGGAAATGGCTTTGCTGAGTAGGTTGCATTGGTGGACTGTGGAGTATGGTCTGATCGGTAGCCTTGATGATCCTAAGATTTATGGCGCAGGTTTACTGTCTTCCATTGGCGAAAGTGCCAGTTGTATGCAAAAATCGGTACCAAAGTTACCTTATGATTTAAATACTGTAGCATATACCTATGATATTACTAAGCCACAGCCACAATTGTTTGTCACACCCGATTTTGAACATTTAATGGATGTCCTGAATCAGTTTGCAGATACCATGGCTTTCCGGCTCGGAGGTAAGCAGAGTTTGGAAAAAGCGATTGACTGTCAGGCTGTATGTACTGCAGTTTATAGTTCTGGATTGCAGGTGTCAGGTATTTTTAAGGCTGCGAATGCAGATCAATCTATTTCATACATACAGACAACAGGCCCCACGGCATTGGCATTTTCAGGGGAGCAATTAGCAGGGCATGGCATCAGTTATCATCGGGAGGGATTTGGTTCTCCGGTTGGTTATTTGACAGACAGCAACAAAGACCTGGCCGACTTTTCAGACGAAGAATTGAGTGCCTATGGCATTAGTCAAGGAAAGCGATGTTCTTTGCGTTTTTCTTCAGAGATCATCGTTGAGGGTGTTGTATTAAAGGTTTTGCGTCAAGCGGGCAAAGTTATGTTGATTTCGTTTGAAGATTGCGAAGTCTACCGAAATGACCGGAAGGAAATTTATTTTAAACCGGAATGGGGAACTTACGATATGGCTGTTGGTGCGGAGATTATTTCAGTCTTTGCTGGTGCAGCTGACAAAGATGCTTATGAGTCCATTGGTGAAGAGATCGAAGAGCTATCGCCTGTATTGTATACACAAAATGAAGAATCAAAATTGTTGTCCTTGTATGCGCTGATCGGAGCACTGCGATCAGCATCATTTGATACGGAGCGTTGGACGGATATCTTTGATCAGTTGTCTGCTGAAATAACAGATAACTGGCTCGCGCTGGTAGAACTTTATGAGATCGCCTGGGCGAATTATGCCTACGACTTAGCTGAAAGTGCACAAGGTAAGCTTAAAGCTATTATTACAATTCGGCCCAGCTTGAAAAAACTGATAGATGATGGTCTACGGGTGGCAAAAGAAGAGTCGTTAAATAATCACTGAGTGAAATGATTGATTCCCATAGTATAATAATCTGGTAAAACTTTTTATATTTGGAACGTTTAATTTATCCAGTTATTTCTGATGAACGAAAAGTATACTCCCGGAAAACATCTGCTAATGACATTGCAGGTCGAGGAGGCATCATTATTGACTACTATAGATTCTTTTTTGGAGTTTACAAAAAAGCAGATCAATATCCATAATTTACAAATCGTAGGTATTTCCACCCATTCTTTTGAGGGCGGTGGATTTACTGCTGCAATTTGTTTAATGGAATCCCATATCTGTATCCATACCTGGCCGGAATTTGGACAATTGACATTAGATGTTTATCTCTGTAATTATCTAAAAGATAACAGTGAAAAAGTTTTGCATTTGGGTAAGCTCTTTAAAACTTATTTTAATGCAATAGTTATTAACGAAACTGTGGTTAATCGGTAGTTTATGGATGTAATTTGCAAAAAATGTGGCCATGCACACCGGTTTAAGATCGAGGTAACCGATTTTTCCGGTTTCGTTTGTGCAAAATGTCATAGTTATTTTAAAGGTACGACAGTCGAAACTTTAACCTATGTGAAGGAATTTTCGGCTCCTTTAGCCATGCAGTGGGCTACTTTAGGTGAATCCGTTAAATTCAAGAGAAATAGCTATTATATTATTTCCAAGATACAGCGCTTTACAAAAAGTGGCGAATATGGAAATGAGTTTGTGGGGTTAAACGCGAATCAAGACGATATTTATTTCAGCGATGGCGTAGACTATGCTTGTGCCTTACATACCATCGATCGAGAGCAGGTGACGCTTTTACCGAAAAGCAACTCATGTAAGTTTGGTAATAGACACTATGACCTGGAGTATACGGAAGAGCAAACCGTTGTCTATGCAGAGGGCTTTGTATTTGAAGATCTGGAATCCACGTCAACGACCCTGACCTACATTCAAACAGTTAATGAGGATCGTTTTATTTCTCAGGAATTTATTGATAATGACGTACAGTACTACCAGGGGATTTACCTGGGGGATGAGGGCTATTATAAAATTTTTGACACTTATAACGACTACATTGCCCGAAAGGAGGTTGTAGGGACGAAGCTGAGAAATATTGGTGTCTTTGCTGTTTTGCTGCTGGCAGTTATATTCTGGGTTTTAAATTGGGGACAGATCGGTAAGGATACGTATAAGTTTGATGAAAAATTCCCTGCAAAAAAGGCCAACTCGGAATTTGTCGGTGCCTCTTTTGAATTAAAAGGCGATAAACCCAAGAAGCTGGTTCTGGAGGGAATATCGGAATCTAAAAGCCATCCCATCCAGCTGATGATCAAATTGGTGAATGAAAAGACAAATGAGATTATTGAGTCTGGTACCGCTGTCCACGAGAACAATGACGTTAATTATGCAAGTGGATTGACCGTCGATTTTTGTCGTATCCAACCGGGGATCTATCACCTTGTTTTTGTAACCTCTTCAACCAATGGTGCGGCCGATATGGATGTTAATTTTGAACTCACAGAGGATTATAAATTAACATACGGAGGTACCAGTTATACCTTTTTGATTCTTTGTTTAGTGGGTATTGTTGTCCTTGTGGGGATTTTTAGAAGCAAGATTCTCGCGATTAAAAATAAAGATTTTGTTGCTCGGGCTGAAGGTTTAGGTTATTTCGATATCTTAAAATTTGATCGGTTGGGTGTCGCTTTAGTTGCATTTTTTGCCTTTTTTGTTGCAGTTAATCTATTTGTAAATTCCTCCACAGATTGCAGGACTACAATGCGGACAAGCAACTTGGAAGACCATACTTATACAGGGTCAAGATCGCATTATCGTCGATCCTTTTATGGTAGCGGTGGCAGTTATAGTGGATATGGTTCAGGTCATAAATAAAAATTAATATAAAAATGAATTACGAATTGTTTTATAAAGGAATTGCAGCATCATTGATTTATTCGTTTATTGGAATTGCTGTATTGTTATTGGCCTATTGGCTTATCGAGCGACTGACACCGGAACAATCTTGGCAGGAGATCGTAAAGAACAAGAATATGGCTTTGGCGATTGTTTTTGCGGCTTTTATATTAGGCATATCGATTATAATAGCTGCGGCAATACATGGGTAAAAAGAGCAATCTGCCCATTTTTCTCTTATTTGCGGTATTTGTCATTGCTACTTGCGGGCTTATCTACGAGCTGGTTGCGGGTGCATTGGCGAGCTATTTATTAGGAGATTCAGTCAAGCAGTTTTCATTTATTATCGGTACCTACCTATTCTCGATGGGGGTGGGATCTTTTTTAGCGAAGTACATCACCAAAAATCTTTTTGACCGGTTTATTGATATTGAACTGTTGATCGGAGTCATTGGCGGTTGCAGTTCTGTGGTTTTATTTTTACTGTTTCAGCAGGTCGAACACTTTCAATTTGTACTCTATTTCTTTGTTTTTCTGACAGGCTGTCTCTGCGGTATGGAGATACCCTTATTGATGAATATTCTAAAAGATAGGGTTCAGTTTAGGGACTTGGTTTCCAATGTATTTGCTTTTGATTATATCGGCGCATTGATCGCCTCGGTGTTGTTTCCTATCCTGCTGATTCCGAGGTTGGGCGTGATGGGAACATCACTGTTTTTTGGGATCATCAATATTTTGGTAGGCGTCTTTCTATCATTCTATCTCGCTAAAAGACTTAAAAATCCCAACTGGATTAAAGCCAAATCAATAATTTGTCTGGTATTGCTTTCTGTTGTGTTTTTTTATTCCGATGATTTGCTTAAATATTCCGAAAGTCAATTATATGGGAATAATATTGTCTATAAACATTCTACACCCTATCAACGTATTGTTCTGACAGAGAGCAAGGGTGAATATCAATTGTTTCTGAACAATAATTTACAGTTTAACACCAAAGATGAATATCGGTATCATGAGGTTTTGGTGCATCCAGCTATGTCTATGGCCAAAGATGTATCGAATGTATTGGTATTTGGTGGTGGAGACGGGCTCGCTGTCCGGGAGGTTCTGAAATATCCAGGTGTAAAAAAGGTTACATTGGTGGATCTGGACGAGGGTATGACCAGATTGTTCCAGAGAAATGAACTACTGGTCAGTCACAACAAGGGCTCGCTGAACGACCCAAGGGTAAAGGTGATCAATCAGGACGCATTTATCTGGGCAAAATCTGCAAAGGAAAAATACGATGTCATGATTATCGATTTTCCGGATCCATCAAACTATAGTCTTGGAAAATTATATACGACAAGTTTTTATCAAAGTCTATTGCCGCTGATGACACCCTATACGATGGTGTCCGTACAGACAACTTCGCCTTATTTTGCACCCAAATCTTACTGGTGTATCCATGAGACAATCAGCACGGTTTTTCCAAATACCGTCGCCTATCACACCTATGTGCCATCCTTCGGCGAATGGGGGTTTTGTCTATTTTCAGCGAATATGACACAACAATTTAAGCATATTGCCCGACGGGTGGATAAGCTGCGGTATTACAATTATCATTTTGGAGAACTGACTGAGTTTCCGGCCGACATGCGAGCGGATCATGTAGAAATAAACCGTTTGGACAATCAGATTTTAGTGCGGTATTTTGATGAAGAATGGAGTAAGATTTAATCCCTCGCGGCGTGGTTTTCTCAAGCTTGCATTCTTGGGGGCAATAGGTTTGCAGTTTGCTCAGGCCTGTAAGAAAAAAGTGAACGGTATTTTTTTGCGCCTGACGGGGACAGATCATATTTTGGGGCACCGTCTGCGATTCCAAGATTTCCCCAAACCTACAGCGGTGGTTGAAATACCTATTCTGATTCTCGGTGCTGGTGTAACCGGATTATCGGCTGCCTATCGTTTGCAACAAAAGGGAATGAACGATTTTCTGCTTTTGGATATGGAGTCTGAAGTAGGGGGCAATGCGCGTCATGGCGAGAATGCTTATAGTCGTTATCCACTGGGAGCACATTATCTTCCTATTCCGAATGCTTCCAATAGGGAACTGCTGCTGTTTTTGGAGGAATCGAAAATTATCGTCGGCTGGACGGATGGGGGTGTTCCATTATTTGATGAGGAACAATTGTCCTTTGCCCCGCAGGAACGACTCTTTATCCATAATATCTGGCAGGAAGGCATTGTCCCCAGCTACGGGTTATCCCAGCAGGAGGCGGCTGAAATAGATCGTTTTATGACACAGATGGGTCAGTTTAAGCAATTGAAAGGTAGCGATGGAAAGTACGTTTTTGATATCCCGATGCGCAATGCTTCGCAGTCGGCTGATCTCAAAAGATTGGATGTCCTGACAATGCGTTCATGGATGGAATCAGAGGGGTATAAGACGGAACCTGTCTTTAATTATGTGAACTACTGTTGCCGTGACGATTATGGTACCGGTATCGCAGTCACTTCTGCTTTTGCTGCTATACATTACTTTGCGAGCCGAAAGCACGATTGGTCTGCCTATCAGGATCTGGTGCTCACCTGGCAGGAAGGGAATGGGCGATTGGTCAGCCATTTAAAAAAATATGCGGATGGTAGGGTATTGAATAAACATCTGGCTTTTCATATACATATTGGGCAAGATGCTGTGGAAGTATCCGTCTTCGACGATAAAGCGAAATTGTCAAAGACCATCAGAGCCCAGAAGGTGATCAATTGCTGCCCACAGTTTGTCAATCAGTATCTATTGCCAAACCGTACGGCATTGACGAAAAAATTTCATTATGCACCTTGGATCGTAGCGACTATTGTATTGCATCGTTTCCCTTTTACGGATGGTGCGACACTTTCCTGGGAAAATATTATTTATAACGGAAAAGGATTGGGCTATGTCTATGATCAGCACCAAAGCCTAAATCAGCTGCAAAGCCCTTTTGTGATTACCTACTATCATAGCCTGGGAGATGGGAACCTTAATGGAAACCGGAAGCAGCTATATCAGTGGACAGACCAGCAATGGAAAGAGTTTATTATGGAAGATCTGGAGAAGGCACATTATGGAATAGAAAATGAAGTCATCAGTATTGAAATTTTTCGACACGGACATGGCATGATCAGCCCTGTCAGTGGTTTTCTATCAGACGAAGCGCGTACCGAACTGACAAAACCTATTGCTGATAAAGTCTATTTTGCACATTCTGATTTAAGTGGTATATCTATCTTTGAGGAAGCCTTTTATCAGGGAATCAGCATAACCGATCAGGTTTTAGCTGACCTTGGTCAAAAGCAAGCATAGCTGTCGGTCTATGCTTCCGGATTTCTGTTTGTATGCAATAGGTATTGCGTCCCCGATATTTTTATAGGTTTGCTTATCTGTAGTATTGTGCATCGAAGCTTTTATAGGCTTAATAGTACCTGCCACGCTTTGTCTAATTGCTCCGTATCCAATAATTGCGCTGCGTATTCATGTACTTTTTGTGTCAATTGTGGTGAACCCTGCTGAAAATTCAGCCGGAGGTAGTTTAAATATTTATCCTCCTGGGAGGCCTGCTCTAAAACGGGCAAGGATTCTACATTGGCCAATAAGCCGAGATGGTTTCCGGTAAGTACTTTGGAAAGGCGAATACCTTCGGGCAGCTGATCTACGCCAATACCCAGACTGCGGAGTGGTTTAGGAACAATAAAGAGGTTTTTATTGGTTACACGGCAGTACCAGTCACCGCCGAGACGGGCGACCAGATCTAGTTCCTCTTGTTTTATCGTATTGTTTTTGTGTAAGAGTTCTTTGTGTACATGCATATAGAGTACTTCTGCAATAACGAGATTTCCTGCGCCGGGTTCGTCGCTCAGGGCGATCACTTCTCTCACACGACATTCCAGTTGAACCGGAGATTCCGCTACCCGCGGTGGACGAACGTGTAATGATGGGATCGGTGTAAATCCAGATTTGTCAAATTCATTTACCTCTTTGCCGTACTCTGTACTGGCCAGTGACTGTTGCTGTACCATCGCATAGTTTACGATATTGATGACGACCTCATTGACTTCCTGAATATTGTCCAGTGTATGCTTGGTACTGCCATCACGCATGCGACGCAAGGGCGAGAACACGCATATTGGTGGTTGGTGTGACATCAGATTGAAGTAGCTGAAAGGACTCAGGTTGACATTGCCCGCTGCATCGATTGTACTCGCAAAACAAATGGGACGAGGTGCAATAGCATATTTGATTAAATTATCAATGATGGCTTTATCAGCCGAGGACTCAAAAGTAACTGTATCGAAAGAAGAAGAATTCATTTTTTGAATAGATTTATTGGTGGTATAATACAACGGAATTGGAAAGCTTGCCCAAACCTGTTACTTCCAGCTCGATCTGGTCGCCTACCTGCAACCATTGATCCTGATGAGCGGGATTCTCCATGCGTCCAGTGCCGTTGAGTTCTAAAAAACATCCTGTTCCAACTGTTCCGGAACCGATCACATCTCCCGGAAAGAGATGCACACCATAGGAGACTCGTTCGATAATTTCGGCAAATGTCCAGTGCATCGTAGCAAAATTACCGGAAGAAACCTGTTGACCATTCACGCGACATGACATGTCGAGATTGTATCTGTCACCAATATGATCTCCTGAAGAATTAATTTTATAAGGTTCCAATTCGTCTTTGGTGACTAGCCATGGACCAATTGCCGTAGCAAAATCCTTTCCTTTGGCTGGCCCCAAGCTTAATTTCATCTCGTCCATCTGGAGTTTTCGCGCGCTAAAATCATTCATGATCATGTATCCGGCAATATATTTATCGGCCTCTGAGGCAGGGATATTTATACCTGTTTTATTGATTACGATGGCCACCTCAAGTTCAAAATCCAGTTGCTCAAGATGCAGAGGCATACATTGTACCGGGCCGGGGCCTTGTATGGCCTGATGATTGGAAAAGTAAAAAACAGGAAATTCATCGAATTCAGGAATCATATCCAGTCCGCGGTTTCTTCTTGAGGTCGCTACGTGCTGCCGAAAAGCATAGGCATCACGCACCGATGTCGGATGCGGTATCGGTGCAACAAGTTGACTATCTTGCAATAACTGGTAAGGTCTGGACATCCGTCCCTCCAGCAATGCACTATGATAATACTTTAAATCATTTATGGCTTTATCTCCACTGGTCAAAAAATCAGCCATATCGGTCGGAAGGGAAGGGGCTATCTCCGAGCAGGTGTATACCCGGTCATCGATTATAATACCTAATTCATGTTGGCCATTTTTCGTGCACGTAACAATTCTCATATCGGAATATTCTATTGGTTATTCAATCTTTGAATGCGACACAAATATATCGTATAAGTTTTGAAAAAAATATTTCTTCCCTTGAAAACAGAAAAATATTCTTACCTTTATTATAACATTATAAACTAGTAAAAATGATCAATCGTGGAATACATCGCTTTGCGTCATCCATGCCCTATATTGCTTTTAATAGAGCAATTATAGCTGATATCGTTTTTGCCCAATACTAATCCCCTCGAATTTTTTGCCAATCGATGCTATTGGCAACGTTGATATTCATTTATTTTTTATAACCGTTTTAAATCGTTGAATTATGCCATTTTATGTTAAACAAGGGCAAATTCCAGCACAGCGACATACTGTTTTTAGAAAGCCCGATCATACGCTCTATGCTGAAGAATTGGTTTCTACCCATGGCTTTTCCAGTCTTTATTCGCTCGTGTATCATTGCCACCCGCCTACGTTGGTCAAACAGATCCGTGAACCCTATGATGTTACTCCAAAGATTGCCCGTGAAAAACATCTTAAGCATACCAGTTTAAAAGGATTTCAGGTTCAGGCCAAAGATGATTATCTGGAAAGCCGTACACCTGTTCTGGTTAACCAAGACCTGCACATTTCACTGGCCGCTCCCCGTCAGTCCATGACGGATTATTTTTATAAAAATAGCCAGGCCGATGAAATTATTTTCGTGCACCAGGGAACAGGGAAACTCAAGACGGGCTACGGAAGTATTCCTTTTCAGTATGGTGATTATCTGGTCGTCCCTAGGGGTACAATTTACCAGATGGAATTTGATCAGACAGACAACCGATTATTTATTGTTGAATCGTTTTCGCCAGTACGTACGCCAAAGCGGTATCGCAATGAATTTGGCCAGTTGATGGAGCATGCTCCCTTTTTTGAGCGGGATATACGTGTACCACAGGATCTGGAAACTTTTGACCAGCTTGGTGATTTTGAGGTGAAAATCAAGAAACAGGGATTGATTTATCCTTACATCTATGGAAGCCACCCTTTTGATTTTATTGGTTGGGATGGCTATCATTTCCCTTGGGCATTTTCCATTCATGATTTTATGCCAATTACCGGAAAATTGCATCAGCCACCACCTGTTCATCAGACTTTTGAGACCGATACCTTTGTGTTGTGCAGTTTTTGTCCACGTCTGTATGACTATCATCCGCAATCCGTACCCGCACCTTATAACCACAGCAATGTAGACTCGGATGAAGTGCTATATTATGTGGATGGTGATTTTATGAGCCGGAAATCGGTTGAAAAAGGACAGATTACATTACACCCGGGCGGTATCCCGCATGGACCACATCCCGGTACGGTCGAAAAAAGTATTGGACAAGTTAAAACCGAGGAACTAGCGGTCATGATCGACCCTTTCCGTCCCCTGATGTTGACCGAAGAAGCGTTAAAAATTGAAGATCCCGATTACTTTAAATCCTGGATGAGTTAAGTTAAATACGAATAACCTTTATATAAATTATGGCAAATACATTTGCAGAGAAGATTGCCCAAGCGCAAGATTTTCTACCTATTAATGGAACCGATTACATTGAATTTTATGTTGGGAATGCGAAGCAGGCTGCACATTATTACAAAACTGCCTTTGGTTTTCAGTCGGAGGCTTATGCAGGACCAGAGACCGGTATTAGAGACCGTGCATCTTATGTCTTAAAGCAAGATAAAATACGGCTGGTGCTGACCACAGCCCTTAAATCAGACCATCCTATTGCTGAGCATGTCAAAAAGCATGGCGATGGCGTCAAAATATTGGCTTTATGGGTTGATGATGCCCGCAAGTCATTTGAGGAAACGACCAAAAGGGGAGCAAAAGTCTATCAGGAACCGCAACTTCTCAAAGATGAACAAGGGGAGGTTTGGACTGCAGGGATATACACTTATGGAGAAACGGTGCACCTTTTTGTGGAGCGAAAGAACTACAATGGTTTATTTATGCCCGGATATGAAAAATGGGAAAGCGACTATAACCCAGCAGAGACCGGTTTGCTCTATGTCGATCATTGCGTAGGAAATGTAGGCTGGAATAAAATGAATGAAACAGTTCAATGGTATCAGGATGTGATGGGCTTTGTCAACATCCTGTCCTTTGATGATAAGCAGATTAATACCGAATATTCGGCATTGATGAGTAAGGTGATGAGTAATGGCAATGGCTATGTAAAATTTCCGATCAACGAACCTGCTGAGGGAAAAAAGAAATCTCAAATTGAGGAATATCTTGAATTTTATGAGGGTGAAGGTGTGCAGCATGCGGCATTGGCAACGAAGGATATTGTACGTACGGTGCGGGAACTTAAATCCAGAGGGGTTGAATTTCTAGGAGCTCCTCCAGAAGCATATTATGACATGCTACCAGAAAGGGTTGGAGCAATAGATGAGGAAATCCGGATTATCCAAGAACTGGGTATTTTGGTGGATCGTGACGAAGAAGGGTATCTCCTTCAGATTTTTACCAAACCTGTAGAAGATAGACCAACTTTATTCTATGAGATTATTCAGCGAAAAGGTGCACAGAGTTTTGGCGCCGGCAATTTTAAGGCACTTTTTGAAGCAATCGAACGTGAACAGGAACGCAGAGGTAATCTATAAGGATATGTTGGGTATGAAAGAATTATTGCGTGCATTTGAGCACCGGAGTCCAGAAATCGTATTTGAGTGGAAAGATAGTGAAACTGATGCAAAAGGATGGATTGTTATCAATTCGTTGCGGGGCGGTGCAGCGGGCGGAGGCACACGGATGCGTACAGGCTTGGATCGCCATGAAGTAGAGTCCCTTGCCAAAACAATGGAAGTGAAGTTCACGGTTTCAGGCCCCGCTATCGGTGGTGCCAAATCCGGTATCGACTTTGACCCACATGATCCACGCAAAAATGAGGTTTTAGATCGTTGGTTTAAGGTGGTGACACCGTTATTAAAAAATTACTATGGTACAGGCGGGGATCTTAATATCGATGAAATCCATGATGTCATTCCATTGACCGAAGAATATGGTCTATGGCATCCGCAGGAAGGTATCTTGAATGGACATTTTAAGGTAAATGAGAGCAACCGTATCCACCAAATAGGCCAGTTGCGCTATGGAGTGTCCAAGGTATTGGAAGATAATACCTATAGTCCGGATTTAAAGCGTAAATATAAGGTTGCAGACATGATAACAGGATATGGAGTTTCTGAATCTATCCGCCATTATTATCAACTTTTTGGAAGTGACTGTATAGGAAAACGTGCAGTCATCCAAGGCTGGGGAAATGTTGCTGCCGCCGCGGCTTTCTACCTCTCTAAGCTGGGGGTGAAAATTGTTGGAATTATTGATCGGGCTGGTGGTTTGATCAATCGTGAAGGTTTTAGCGAAGCAGAAATTACACAATTATACCTGGATCGAAAGGGAAACGAGCTTAATTCACCGGATTTGATGTCATTTGAGCAGATTCAGAAGGCGATATGGGGGCTGAGGACGGATATCTTTGTCCCGGCAGCTGCATCACGTTTGGTTTCAAAAGATCAGATCCAACAGCTCATGGAAAACGGGCTTGAAGTCATTGCTTCTGGCGCAAATGTACCTTTTGCTGATCAGGAAATATTCTATGGTCCAGTGATGGAGTTTGCTGATCAGCATGTTGCGGTGATACCTGATTTTATTGCTAATTGTGGTATGGCAAGGGTATTTGCCTATCTCATGCAGCGAAATATAGAAATGAGTGATGATGCGATCTTTTCTGACGTTTCAAAGGTGATTTTTAAGGCTTTGAAAAAAATAAGGGATTCTTCCGCAGATCGGACACAGATATCTTCGAGAGCATATGAAATCGCATTGAAACAATTGGTCTGATTTTTTGGGGAGTCGTTAAACGAAAAACACTTGAAGCGGGGAACTTCAAGTGTTTTAACTAACCAATTATTAACCTAAATTTATGAATGCTCAAAACAGTACAATACCTGTGCCAAAACTTATTTACCTAAGATGAATAAATTGTCATTTTTTTGTTAACTTGTAATTTTGCTCTAATTTTGGATAAATCGCTGAAGTCGTTGATTCTAAAAAGCTAATTCTCTATTGAATCCTCCTGTGCGGTGGATGTGCTAAAGGATGCAGATATACCAAGGGTTATTACTGTTTTATTTTTATAAGCTATTGATAAACAGAAACTCCTGAAGCGGGGAGCAACAGGAGTTTTTCTAACCAATTATTAACCTAAATTTATGAAAAGTACAATTATAACGTGATGAGAATATAAAATGTTTCAACTATTTTCACTTTTTTAGATTTTTTAACATTTTTTAGTATTTCTATATTGATTTTCAGTAAAATATTCTAATATTTATATTGTTTTCGTATTAGAAAATAAAAAACCTGTTAGCGGGGACTAACAGGTTTTTTATAAACTAACTAATTATTAACCTAAATTTATGAAACTAGTAAACAACTTTCAATAAGAATGCCAGTTCATAAACCAATCAGTCGGTTTAACGATTTTTAACGCTTTCTATGGCTAACACGTCGGTACTTCCTTGTAACAAGGCTTTAGTATTTTATTTTTCAAACCTTTTATCGCTTGTAAGCGTTTACTTAATCAGAGTGAGCAAATAATCAGTGAAACTGTTTAATATAAAGTACATGTCCTTATCCTATCTTTATCAATTCGAAAATTATAGAAGCCCTTTTTGGGCTTTTGCTATCCACGATGGTCATCATATCGATGCGGATTTAGAATCGTATTTGCATATTGCTCCAGAAGATCGCTTACGTGAGGAGGATCCATATACGGCAATTTTGGCAGAATTGCCCTTTAACCGCTTTGTTTGTGGGACATCGAGGTTTCAATTGGATTTAAATAGGAATAAGGAGGGAGCCATTTATCTGACACCCGACCAGTCTTGGGGAATTCAGGTGTGGAGGACAGATTTACCACAACATATAAAAGATCAACTGTACGAATCTTATGACATTTTGTACCACAAAATAACGCAGCAGATTCAAAACACCATTGACCGCTATGGTTATTTTGTTGTTTATGATATTCATAGTTATAATGCGCTCCGAGATGGACCGACGGCTATGATCGACAAAGTAAACAATCCACAGATTAATATTGGAACAGCAAACAACCACAGCAAATGGCAGGAATTGACCAAATTATTTATGGATGTACTTCGTGCGGGTAAAGATGGGCATGCTTACGATGTACGTGAGAATGTTAAATTTAAGGGCGGCTTTTTGTCATCTTATTTAAATGATCAATTTGGCGATAAGGGTTGTGTTTTCTCTATTGAGTTTCGCAAGGACTTTATGAATGAATGGACAGGAGAGGTCTACCCTCAAAAGTTACAGGAATATAAGCAACTTTTAATGCAAACCATTGACACCCTTGAATCTTATTTTGCCTATGAAAGATAATGCGAAGCAGCTAGCGGGTATTCTAAAAAAAATCAAGGATAAGGAGGTTTTTCATATTCAGATACCACCAAAAAATAAAATGGTATTCAATCAGGTTGTGCCTTATTTATTTTTGTATCGACAGTTTTTTAGTCCAGATCCGATGCTAGCAGAATTGGTAAAATCCGAACCTGCATATTTTAGAGTGAAAGACCCGGAAATGAATGTATCGGACTGGATCGCACCAATACTTAATCAGTTCGTCGAAGAATTTGGCGCCTGTCTTATCATAGAAGCTTGGACCGCAAGCCAGGGACAAGAGGAAGATATTCAGATTCATATTGCCCGGAAAAATGTACAATCCATTGCACAATATCTCGGAAAGCAATTGGAGACGGAGGAATCTATTGCCAAAGTCGAAATTGTGACTGATTCAAAAACCAATGCGACACAGAGTCTCTCTCCGGCGAGCATACAATTGGATAAATTAAATAGCAATATCTTGTATATGGGATTAGAAATCAAACCGAAGTATCTGCTGGGGGCCAACCAACAAATACTTCCCATTGATCTTCGCCATTTTCGTGAGGCTATATCCCGAAGTTTATCTAAAACATTTTTTGAGTTTATTCGCATACATACCCTGTCAAAACCAACATCATTTAAAATTAGTCATCCCAAAAAGATGCTCCCTTTGGCCTGGGAAATCGACCAAAAATTGGCACGCGAAAGTCAACGGTTTGATTTTCTACTGTTGGTGACACCGACAAATTCCTATGACGCCTGGCTACAATTCAAAAAAGGGAATTATCGTACGGTTCCTGTTTTTCATTATAGACCCATGCCCATTGATCCCGATATTATTAAACGTAACCTCTATAATCTGCATATTGAAGACCTTTATGACCCTTCCATAGCTTATTTGTTTCGGGATAAACGCAAAGAGCTCGATCAGATGATGAGCATGCTGAGCGAAAGGGGGAAAGAGGGCTTTTTACTGGGCAGCATGCAGGTGTTTGGTACCGTCAACGAAAAGCTGTTGGAAAAAGCGCAAGCCATATTAACAATTACAGCGACTGACAGGGAGCATCGGACAAAGGAAGAGGATATCGTCTATGCAGAAGAGTTTGCAAAACTAGCACAGGAAGAACTGGATTATTTAAAAAGCCAAGATCCAAATTTTGGTACGACTGTACGGCTTCGGGATGATATCTATGGAGTGATGGTGAATCAAGGGGTGCTAAATATCAGTAAACAATATAGCCTGCCCCGACATCGGGTAAAGGCATTGATCCAACACGAAGTTGGGACTCATATTGTCACCTACTATAATGGCAAGCAACAGCCCTTCAGCCTTTTTAGGTTGGGAGTTCCGGGCTATGAGAAGCTTCAGGAGGGATTGGCCGTACTCGCCGAATACTTGGTTGGTGGCTTGACGAATAATCGATTACGCATATTAGCCGGTAGGGTGGTAGCGGTATATCATATGCAACAGGGAAATACTTTTTTAGATACATTCGCGCTGTTGGTAGATAAATATCAGTTTCTGCCAGAGACGGCTTTTCAGATGACTATGCGTGTTTTTAGAAGCGGAGGGCTTACGAAGGATGCGTTGTACCTCAGTGGTTTGATCGAATTGATAAATTATATAAAAAGTGGTCGGGATCTCACCTTGCTGACTATGGGCAAGATCAGGGAAGATTATATCCCAATAGTCGAAGAATTAATGCTTAAGGGTGTATTGAATGCACCGGTGTTAACACCCAAATACTTGACGTCACCATATAAAGATGTGTTAACCAACCTGAAGAAAAGTAAAGGAATATTTCAGATGATACAATAATTAGCGACACCATATGAAGATAGCATTTGTTATTAATCAGACTCATAAAGAAACTGAACGTTTCACAACAACCCTGCTCGCATTAAAGGCACATCAGCTAGGGCATGCGATTTATTACATTGGACTGGCCGATTTTTATTATGAATCTGCCCATATTGCCGCCCATGTGCGTGAGGTACTTCCTACACAACAGATTACCTCTGCCAAGCAGTTGATGGAGGTATTAAGAGCTACAGCAAAGACAAAAATGGAATTGGAGAAGATGGATGTGATCTGGCTTAGATTCGATCCTGTTCTGGATATGGTGAATCGGCCCTGGGCAGCTTCATCTGCGCTGCAGTTCGCATCCTTATTAAAAGAAAAAGGTGTACAGGTCATTAACGATCCCGATAGTTTGGGCCGGGCAAGTAACAAATTGTATCTCGAGGGTTTTGACGAGTCTATCCGACCCAAAACAATTGTAACCAGGAATTATACTGATGTTGTCGAGTTTTTTGAGCAGCAAAATAGACTGATTATCTTAAAACCTTTAAAGGGGTCTGGTGGGAAAAATGTGTTTTTGATCAATAAAGATAATCAACAGAATCTAAAACAAACGGTCGAGGCGATTGCCAGGGATGGCTATGTGATAGGGCAGGAGTATCTGCCCGAAGCTGCTGCTGGGGATATCCGTTTTTTTCTGTTGAATGGTGAACCCGTTTCCATCAATGGAAAATATGCTGCTGTTCATCGTGTGCAACAGGGGAATGAGATCCGGAGCAATGTGCACCAAGGGGCAAAAACCCAAGCCGCGATAATCTCGCCGGAGCTGCTGCTTATGGTTGATAAAATCAAAGACAAATTGATACAGGATGGAATGTATTTTGTTGGTTTGGATATCGTGGGCGATCGTATTATGGAAATAAATGTTTTTAGTCCGGGAGCTTTATGCCAAACAGAAGAGATTGTAAAAGAAGATTTTTCCGCATTGATTATCAAAAATCTTGAAGAAAAAATAGGATCTGCTAGAAATTCATCGGGTGTATAGTAAGGCGGTTATATGTAATTGGTTTTATAATAAGGGGGGCAAAGATCAATAATTGACTGGGCTGTCTAAAAGCATACCTGATTCTGAGAACTAAGTTGTTTTTGGTGTCATTTGAAATCTTTTAATGGTAATTAGGATTGTTGTGATAGGAAGCTAACCAAACGTAGGATTGATGGAAATTATGAGTTTGAGATGAATCAAGGCATTTAAATTCTTGTTAATTTTAAGAAAATATAAAAATACGATGTTTATTATTGATTCGCCTTCCCATGATGCTTATTTCAATATTGCTTCTGAGGAATACCTGCTCAGAAAATATCCGAAAGAACCCATTTTCTTATTGTACATGAATGATCCGTCAATTATTATCGGCAAATTTCAGAATACTTTGGCCGAAATTAACCTTGATTATGTGAACGATAATAAGATTAAGGTCGTTAGGAGAATGTCTGGTGGTGGTGCCGTATATCATGATTTAGGAAATCTCAATTTCTCCTTTCACACCTTATTGGGAAATCTTGATTTTATGGATTTTTCGACTTTCACACAACCCATTGTTTCTGTTTTGAACAAATTGAATATTCCGGCCAAACTGGAGGGAAGGAATGACCTGTTGGTGGATGGAAAAAAGTTTAGTGGAAATGCTAAGCTTGCAAAAAATGGTAAAATGGTTCAGCATGGTACTATTTTAATTGATTCGCAGATGCAGATATTGAGTGATGCATTGAAGGTAAACCCGCTTAAATTTGTCGATAAAGCTGTCAAGTCCAACCGGGCAAGGGTGACCAATCTGATCGGTTATCTACCTCAGGGTTTTACAACGGTAAAATTTAAGGAACTATTGATCGCAGAAATGCAGCGTGAAAATCCTGATGCGGAGATCATTCATTTCTCTGCAACTGATATCCAGCATATCGAACATCTGGTGAAGGAAAAATATGAAACCTGGGAATGGAATTTCGGTTTCTCTCCAAATTATAATTTTAAAAAGGCAATCAAGATTCCCGCCGGTTTTATAGAATTACATTTAGATGTACATAAAGGTTCTATTGAGCATGCTAAGATTTTCGGGGATTTTTTTGCTTCTGAATCTATTCATGAACTGGAGCAACTATTGATTGGAAAAAAA
>JAQZAZ010000240.1 GCA_029239355.1 Sphingobacterium sp. | reverse complement strand
ACTCAGGCAAATTTGGCGCAGGTAATTTGTCAACTCTCGTGTTGCTACACACGAATTCGGCTTTTTTTACTTCCATGGAACAAAGGTACATTAAATGAATCCGTTTGACAAGGTTTACACCCTTCTATGCAATAAAAAACTGAACGGCTAATCTGTAACATTTAACGCTGTTCAGATACTAATAGTCAAAATAAACAAGTGTATATTTGATAGCAAACGATATATGCTATATTTTTTCGCCATACTGAATTTAATTAAACCCTAAAAAGATGTTACTCGAAATTAATCATGTTACCAAGGATTACGCCAATCATCGTGCATTGGACGATGTGTCTATTCAGATTCCAAAAGGAAAGATCTTTGGCCTGCTTGGGCCAAATGGAGCCGGAAAAACATCCCTGATCCGTATCATTAACCAGATCACTGCTCCGGATTCAGGTGAAATCCGGTTTAATGGCGAATTATTAGGGGCGCAGCATATCGCCCAGATAGGTTACCTCCCGGAAGAACGAGGGCTCTACAAAAAAATGAAAATCGGTGATCAGATGCTTTATCTGGCGCAGTTGAAAGGGCTTTCTAAAAAAGAAGCTTTACATCGGATACACGACTGGTGCGAACGTCTCGATATTTCCTCATGGTTGGACAAGAAGATCGAAGACCTCAGCAAGGGAATGCAGCAAAAAGTCCAATTTGTCGCTACCGTCATCCACCAGCCGCAATTGATTATCCTCGATGAACCTTTCTCCGGCTTTGATCCGGTCAACGCCAATATCATCAAAGAACAGATTTTACGATTGAATAAGGAAGGGGCCACCATTATCTTTTCGACACACCGCATGGAAACGGTCGAAGAACTTTGCGATAATATCGCGCTCATCAACCGATCAAAGAAAATACTGGATGGCGCTGTTCATGCGATAAAAAAAGAATACCGGAATCAGACTTACAAATTGGAATATACAGCAACCGAAGATAATTTTCTTCTGTCCAACGACGCGCTCTTCAAGGTCATAACGTCCACAAGGGTCGAAAAAACATACATCACTACAATTCAGTTAAATAGAAATATTCATATAAATGATGTATTAATATATTTTTTACCACAAATACAGCTAAATCAATTGATAGAAATCGTACCTTCCATGGCGGATATTTTCATCCAAAAAGTTACTCAAGTCTCACCTAAAGCCAACGATCATGCATAAAATATTACTTATTATTCAACGGGAATATTTATCCCGTGTCAAGAAAAGATCATTCATTGTCATGACCTTTGCCGTGCCCCTATTCTTTTTTGCATTGTATGCGGGCATGTTTTACCTCACTAAAAAAAGCTTCAAAGATGCACACACCGAGGTCTTTGTAATTGATGAGCAGGGTGACTTTGCGGGGAAACTCCAAAGTAATAAAAACGTAAGTTATACCGTAAGCAAGTTAGATCTAAAGGCCCAAAAAGCGCAGCTCACGCAGAGCGAGGGAAAACAATCGATCTTATACATTCCCAGGGATATTCTTAGCAGCCAGAAGGCCGAACTGACCACCAGTGGCAAAACAAGTTTTGTCACTCAGGAGATCATCGGCGGACAACTGGAAGAAATCATCCGCGAAAAAGAATATAAAGCTAAGGGGATAGACTTGCAGATCATCCAGTCCATCAAGCCCAAAGTGGCTATCGATGCCAAAGAGATCACGGCTGACGGTGAAGAGAAAAACAGCAATACAGCTATCGCCATGGGACTTGGTGTCGCACTGGCCATCCTGGTTTATCTTTCCCTCTTTCTGTATGGGGCACAGGTGATGCGTGGTATCATCGAAGAGAAGAGCAACCGTATTATCGAAGTTATTATTTCCTCCGTCAAGCCTTTTCAGCTTATGATGGGTAAAATTGTTGGGATTGGGATGGTCGGCCTCACTCAATTTGTGATGTGGCTGTTGCTTACCGGAGGCCTTTTTATAACGGCAACACTCTTGTTTTTCAATCCGCAGGATATGCAGGAGGTTGCTGCCAGTCAGCCCGGAGCTGGCAGTATGAGTACCGTATCGAAGGCTGTAGCGCAGAATGATTCAGCGGCTATCTTTACGTCACTACAGAGCTTTAACTTCACCGAAGTCATCATCTTCTTCTTTCTGTTTTTTATTGCCGGGTACCTGTTGTATAGCGCTATTTTTGCTGCTGCTGGTTCCGCAGTAGACAACGAAACAGAGGCCAATCAGTTTTCAATGCCCATTACCATGCCCCTATTGTTGACGTATATCCTTTCATTTGGTGTCATTATCAACGATCCTAATGGGCCCATTGCCACTTGGCTAAGCTTTATTCCGTTCACATCACCTATTGCCATGTTGGTCAGGATACCTTTTGGTGTGCCGATGTGGCAGATATTAACCTCTTTGACCTTGTTGATCTTTACATTCTTATTGATCACTTGGGTTGCCGCCCGAATCTACCGTGTCGGCATCCTGATCTATGGTAAAAAGGCAAGTCTTAAGGAAATCATCAAATGGTTCAATTATAAAAATTGATCGGGCTGATCAGGATGACGAATCGAAAAAATAAATAGAAAAGGCCAGATCGCATTGTGCAATCTGGCCTTTCTTATATCATATATAGGATAGAATCTTCCCTTATTTTGCTACTAAAGCCTACTTTCAAAGTCGAATACCTGTCCTATAGATCGTTTAATACCGAATATTGAGCTTCTGAAATACAAAATGCCATAACCATATCGGGCCAATGAGCAGGAATTGTAGGAACTGTTTTCCGCTGATTGCTTTTTTCTCTTTTCCTTTACCAACATACAACGCCGCCAGTGCAAGCAAAGCAATCGCAAGGCATACCCATATCACTTCAGGGCCACCATTTTTTTGCACATATTCCAATTGCACAATAAAGTAGCTCATTGCCCCGATCGAGAATAGCATCGCGTAAGACAGGGTTGCGGATAGCTTAAGGTAAAAATAGATAACAACCGCAATGAAGAAAGAACCCCAATTCAAAAAAGTATGCCAATTGAGCTTCACCAAAAATTCAAACTGTGGGAAAGGAATCATCCAGATGCAACCCATCAGACCGAAGAATAGCAGCGGCAAAAAGATGATCTGAATCATGCGATTGGTCGGGTCTTGAAAATTAGCATCCAACTCCTCAAAATAGGCATCTACCGGACGCTTTGGCTCTACTTCCTGAACTTTCTTCTTTTGTTTCATTCGGCAAATTTAATAAATATTGGTCTGCCGAGACGGTCGCGCACCATAATAATATTATTTTTTTGGTCTGATGCTTGTCATTAAATGCATTCTTCGGGCTTTAGCTGGCAATCTCCTATCCAATTCCGTAATATTGCAGCATGAAGTCTTATAAACACATCTTATTTGATCTTGATGGAACCTTGACCGACCCTGCTGAGGGCATCACCAAATGCATTGCTTATGCACTCGAAGCCAAGGGAATTATTACGCCCGATCTGGATAGTCTTAAACCGCTTATCGGTCCGCCATTGAAAGATACGTTCATGCACAGTTACGGATTTGAGGAACAGGAAGCTTTGGCCTGTGTGGACAAATACCGTGAACGCTTTGCCACGCAGGGTTTGTATGAGAATATACTTTTTGATGACATTCCCGAGCTACTGGAAGGGCTCAAATCGAAAGATTATAAGGTTTACTTGGCAACATCCAAACCCGAAATCTTTGCACACAGGATATTGCAGCACTTTGCTATAGACCAGTATTTCGATTTCGCCGGGGGAAGTGCCCTGGACGATTCCAGACCTACAAAAACCAGCGTCATTCGATATGTGATGGAAAGTGCTCGACTAACGAGCCCGCGTGACTGTATCATGATCGGAGACCGCAAACATGATCTCATTGGTGCCAGAGAGACAAACATGGATGCCATTGCTGTACTTTATGGCTATGGCAGTGAAGAAGAGTTGGTCAAGGAAGAACCAACTTACCTACTGCATAGTGTAAATGATTTAATTGAGTTCTTCGGTACATAAACAACCGCCCGAAAGGGATTTTTCCGTGTATGTTTTGAACTATCACGATATATAAAAAAAGCCCCAATCAATGATGGGGCTTTTTATACGTTATTATTTGCGCATTTAAGGCGCTTCTATATTCTATTTTGCGTAGGATACGGATCTAGTTTCCCGGATCACAGTCACTTTAATCTGACCCGGATAAGTCATTTCAGTCTGTATACGGTTTGAAATATCTGCTGCCAATATTTCTGATTGTGCATCGGATACTTTTTCACTCTCAACGATGACACGCAATTCACGTCCTGCCTGTATTGCAAAGGTCTTCTCAACACCCGGGTAAGATAATGCTAAGTCTTCGAGCTCTTTCAAACGTTTGATGTAGCTCTCAACGACTTCACGACGCGCTCCCGGACGCGCTCCTGAGATAGCATCACAGGCCTGTACTACTGGGGAAATTAAGGCTGTCATTTCAATTTCATCATGGTGTGCACCAATAGCATTACACACATCTGGATGTTCCTTATATTTCTCAGCCAATTGCATCCCTAAAATCGCGTGTGGCAATTCCGGATTATCATCAGGCACCTTACCAATATCGTGGAGTAATCCGGCCCGTTTTGCGTGTTTGACGTTCAAGCCAAGCTCTGCAGCCATTGTTGCCGCAAAATTGGCAACCTCACGGGAATGCTGTAAAAGGTTCTGTCCATACGACGAACGGTAACGCATACGTCCGACCATACGGATCAGTTCAGGATGTAATCCATGGATCCCAAGGTCAATGGCAGTACGCTCACCAATTTCAACAATCTCATCTTCAATCTGTGTGCGTGTTTTTGCGACAACCTCCTCGATACGAGCCGGGTGGATACGTCCATCTGTTACAAGGCGATGCAAGGCCAAACGGGCAATTTCACGGCGGACGGGATCAAAACCAGACAAAATAATTGCTTCTGGCGTATCATCCACGATGATTTCTACACCTGTTGCCGCTTCCAAAGCACGGATATTACGGCCTTCACGACCAATAATACGGCCTTTAATTTCATCATTTTCGATATTGAAAATAGACACTGTATTTTCGATAGCAGACTCGGTAGCCGTCCGTTGAATTGTCTGGATAACGACTTTTTTGGCTTCTTTTGTAGCGGTCAATTTCGCTTCGTCCACGATATCTTTGATCTGAATCATGGCCTGCGAACGCGCTTCCTCACGTAATGAATCTACCAATTGGTTTTTAGCTTCGTCAGCTGTAACACCGGCAATACTTTCCAATTGTTTGATCTGCTGTAATTTTAAAGCCTCAACTTCTTCGGATTTCTTTTCATTAAGTTCAACCAATTTATCCAGCTGCTTCTTTTTAGTATCCACCTCTTGCTTATCGCGATTGATGTTTTCAAGCTTTTGGTTAATGGATTGTTCCTTTTGTCTCAACGCATTTTCTTTTTGATTGATCGTATTGTTACGTTGATTCACCTCCTTTTCGTGTTCGGATTTTAATTGAAGGAATTTTTCTTTAGCCTCTAATAGGCGTTTCTTTTTAATGTGTTCTCCTTCTTGCTCTGCATCTTTTAGTATGCTATTTACCTTATCTTTGGCTTCCTGTTCTTGTTTTTTGAATAACAGAACCAACAGATAACGACCTATAACTACACCAACAATCAGAGAAATTATGATATAAATTGCGACGTCCATGTATGTATAATTGTATTATATATGTTTGTTTTTATTATTAATATTAAAT
>JAQZAZ010000239.1 GCA_029239355.1 Sphingobacterium sp. | reverse complement strand
TCGAGTGTAAGTGTAACATAAAAGCTCTCTTTAATTGTTTCCTAAGTTAGCAAAGATAAAAATATAATGAATGTATTTGTTAAAAATCATTGTTCTAGCAGAAATACCTCCGCAATTGGGTTGAATAAGTACATGCGTTTGCTGGTCAACTCCATGCATTTATAGCGCTTCCGTATTTTCTCGATTCGTTGAAAAGACCGCCCATTCTTCAATTTAAAAAAATGGCCATCCTCCAATGCTTCTACCGTCAGCGCATTGCTTTTTGCTTTGTCATAAGCTTTTAATGTACGGAATAGATGAAGATCGGTACAGCTTGATGCGGCCGGATTCTCCATATAACTGTGTATTACGCCGCTTATGTCGGCCGGAAAGATATTTAGTTTTAAAAATGGATCCATTAGCTCCTTAAAATGTTTTTTCCATTCAGTTCCATGCGGTTTGACACGGTGCTGATGCTTGTTCCAAGTCTGTAGATGTGCAAATTCATGTATGGTTGTGATCAGAAAGGAATAAGGATTCAGATCATGATTGACCGAAATACGGTGTGGACTGCCCCTAAAAGGAGCACGGTAATCGCCCAACTTGCTGCTACGGGAACGGGAAATCTTAAACAAACACGCTGTATCGTTTATCCACTTGGATATGATCGGTGCAGCTTCCTCAGGCATGTATTTTTTAAGAGTAGCACTATAATCTTGCATGCTGTAAAAATAGTTATTTATTCATGCCCAGTCATAACAGAAGGACATTATTTTGTAACAAGAAAACATTATACTGTCAAAAGATAGTGTTTATAATTTTAAAAGCAAGATGTGATGGATTTATTTTGATATCACCATTGTTCGAATTAAGAGGGTGACTTTGAGCAGTTAAAATAGCCTAAAGATTTTTAATTGTCATTTTGGCTATTATAATTAGTTTTATTTGTAATTTTGATATTATTTTTAGTATTTAGCGTTTATGGATAATTATCACATAAGTTGTTTAGATCTGTAATAATATTTTTTTGGAACAAAATATATTGAAATCGTCTGAGTTTTAGGTAAATTACCTACTAAAGAAAGGATCATAAAAATAGATTATCTAAATTGGATGAGGAACGGGTTTTCCTCCCAACTGTAACAATAGACCTTTAAGAATATGCTAGATACCTTACATATTAAGAATTATGCCCTGATCAACGAATTGGAAATCCAATTTGATAAAGGGTTGAATATGATTACTGGGGAGACTGGAGCGGGTAAATCCATTATTATGGGAGCACTTTCCTTAATTTTGGGGAATAGGGCAGAGGGAAAACACTTTTTTGATCCATCTAAGAAGTGTGTGATCGAAGGAGAATTTAACATTGGAGCTTATCAATTAAGTGCTTTCTTTGAACAGAATGACCTGGATTATGCGGATCATACCATTATCCGAAGGGAAATAACCCCCGATGGTAAATCCCGTGCCTTTGTCAACGATTCTCCGGTTACATTGGCCATACTCAAGCAATTGGGGGAGCAGTTAATCGACGTACATTCACAGCATGCAACCTTACAGGTCAATACCGAGGAATTCCAGTTTTTGGTAGTTGATAGCGTCGCTGGTTCATTTCCCTTAAAACAAAACTACAAGGAGAGTTATATAGCCTATAAGAATGCAAAGCGGGAACTGGAAGAACTAAAAGAGACGGTTAAGAAAGCTGCAATAGAGTTGGACTATTTTCAGTTTCAATTTGATGAGCTAGATGGGGCGAGGCTGGTTGCAGAAGAACAAGGTATACTCGAACAGCAACAGCGTCAATTGGAGAATGCTGAGGATATCAAACGAGCCTTAAATGCAGCATCGCATCTGTTGGAAAATGAGGATACAGCGGTACTGACGCAACTGAAGGACGTGATGACACAGATCGAAGGAATATCCTCTTTTCTACCCGAATCGGCTGATCTTGCTCTACGGGTGAAGAGTACGCTGATTGAGTTGAAAGATGTGGCTGCAGAATTAGTTTCGCTTAAAGAAGATACCCAATTGGATGAAGGTACTTTGTTGGAGATTAATGAGCGATTAAGCCTACTGTATTCGTTACAGAAAAAACACCATGTAGATTCTGTTGAGGATCTTATTCAGTTGAGGGACGATCTGGAAGCAAAGATATTAGCCATTAATTCCTCAGACGAACAGCTGGAGCGTCTAGAAGCCGAGGTTGTACAGAAACTGGAAGTTGCACTGCACAACGCGAAAGAGCTCTCACAGGCACGTAGATTAGTATTGGATACAATAGCCAATGACGTGCAAAAGACATTGCTGAATGTAGGTATGCCGAATGCCCTGCTTCAGATCGTATTAGAGCCCCTAAAGGAAGGAGAGATGCGCGAGTCTGGAATAGATACCATTCAATTCTTATTTTCCGCGAATAAGGGACAGGCTTTACAATCCATCCATCGTGTGGCTTCGGGTGGTGAGCTTTCCCGTGTGATGTTGGCCATAAAGTCACTGGTTGCCAAAACTTCGGCTTTGCCAACCATTGTTTTTGATGAGATTGATACGGGAATTTCGGGAGAGGTCGCTTTGCGTGTCGGTGAGGTCATGGAAAATTTAGCTCAAAATATGCAGGTGATCGCGATTTCCCACTTGCCACAGATTGCCTCAAAAGGTGTGGCGCATTTTAAAGTGTATAAAGAAGATAAAGCGGATCGTACGATATCAAATATTGTTAGGCTCGATCAAACAGGGAGGGTAAAAGAGATCGCGCAGATGCTCAGTGGCGCCAATCCAACGGATGCGGCACTGGAACATGCAGAGTTGTTGTTGAAGGGATAATGGAATAATTATATTTAATATAGGTTATTTTACGAATTTCAGAGCATTGAAAAATAACAAGCCTTGGATAGGGCATCCAAGGCTTGTTATTTTTTTAATTTCCTATCGTTGCATCTGTTAAAACAACTTTAAGAAGCATATTGTCTGGAGCAGCAGGAACTTCTCCGCCTACATCCCTGGCATAAACACGTACAACGCCTACAGAATAGTTGAATGAAAACTGGTAGCCAAATATTTCAGATGGAATCGCTTCATATCTATCTGATGCTGCATCAAAATTAATAGCCACATTCACATGGCCGTCTTCATAATAACGCTCATCTAAATCTTTCATAGAGATGTCTTTTCTGTAAGTATTGTTACCCTCTTTAATCCACTCATTAGATTTAACAGGAAATACATAACTTGTACCATCCAAAACGTTTACTTCTTGTGTAATATACTCCTTTTTACAAGAAGAAAATGAAACCAAGGCTGCGGTCCCAATTAAAGCTGCTAATAAAAGTCTTTTCATATCGTTTGTGTTATTTGTGACAATTTTTATTATAGGACGATAAAATTCTGCGAAAGTTTAACGTCAAACTTCTTTACAACAAAAAATGCACCATTATGGTGCATTTTCTGAATTTATTTCGAATACAATCGCTGATTACTTCTCAGCTGTATCTTTTGACGACTTCGGATCAGAGCTAGAAACTTCAATATCTTTAGTTTCCGGATTAATACTCACGGTCAAAACGGAACCGGTTTGCACATTTCCTTTGAGGATTTCTTCTGCAATTGGATCCTCCAGATATTTTTGGATTGCACGTTTTAAAGGACGTGCACCGAAATTACTGTCGTAACCTTTGTCTGCAATGAAACCTTTAGCCTCATCCGTCAAGTTAATGGTATAACCCAAATCTGCAATTCGTTTAAACAATGAGGTCAATTCAATATCAATGATCTTAAAGATATTTTCTTTTGTCAACGAATTGAATACGATAACGTCATCAATACGGTTCAAAAACTCTGGCGCAAAAGCTCTTTTTAATGCAGTTTCGATTACCCCGCGGGAATGTGCATCTATCTGCTGCGATTTTGCGGCAGTAGTGAAACCAACTCCCTGGCCAAATTCTTTCAACTGACGTGCGCCAATATTGGAAGTCATGATGATAATAGTGTTACGGAAATCTACCTTACGTCCCAAACTATCCGTCAATTGACCTTCATCCAATACTTGCAACAATAAGTTGAACACATCTGGATGCGCTTTCTCAATTTCATCCAAAAGCACGACAGCGTAAGGCTTACGACGTACTTTCTCTGTTAACTGTCCACCTTCTTCATAACCGACATATCCTGGAGGCGCTCCGACAAGGCGTGATATCGCAAATTTCTCCATGTATTCACTCATGTCAATCTGAATCAGTGCATCCTCGGTATCAAACATAAACCGCGCGAGCTCTTTCGCTAATTCTGTCTTACCGACACCAGTAGGGCCTAAGAATATAAAGGAACCGATCGGCTTCTTAGGATCTTTTAATCCAGCACGCGTACGTTGGATGGCTTTCACCAATTTACCGACAGCGTCATCTTGACCAATGATTCTTCCTTTCATCAGTTCACCCATATTCAACAGCTTTTGACTGTCTGTTTGACTGACACGCTGTACGGGGATACCAGTCATCATCGCGACAACTTCCGCTACATTTTCCTCGGAAACAGTATATCGTTTAGACTTGGTTTCTTCTTCCCATGCAATTTTTTCTTTCTCCAATTCGTCGATAAGCTTTTTCTCTGTATCGCGTAACTTAGCCGCCTCTTCATATTTTTGACTACGCACCACTTTGTTTTTCTCCAATTTGACTTCCTCGATTTTATTCTCGATGTCAATAATGGATTGTGGAACATGGATATTGTTCAAGTGTACACGGGAGCCGGCTTCGTCCAAAGCGTCTATCGCTTTATCCGGTAGGAAACGATCCGTAATATAGCGTGTTGTCAGGGCTACACAGGCTTCAATCGCATCTGGAGTATAGGTCACATTATGGTGATCTTCATATTTCTCTTTAATACGATTTAAGATCTCAACGGTTTCATCATGTGTAGCTGGTTCAATCGTCACACGTTGAAAACGACGGTCTAGGGCGCCATCTTTTTCAATATACTGACGGTACTCATCGAGTGTTGTCGCACCGATACATTGTATTTCTCCTCTTGCCAAAGCTGGTTTGAACATATTCGAAGCGTCCAATGAACCTGAAGCACCACCAGCGCCTACAATGGTGTGGATTTCGTCGATAAACAAAATCACATCCGGTGATTTTTCCAGTTCATTCATGACCGCTTTCATACGCTCTTCAAATTGACCACGATATTTCGTGCCGGCAACGAGAGACGCAAGGTCTAAGGTAACCACGCGCTTGTTGAACAATACACGTGATACTTTGCGTTGCACAATACGTAAGGCCAATCCTTCTGCTATAGCGGATTTACCTACTCCAGGTTCACCGATCAATAAAGGATTGTTCTTTTTACGACGTGATAAAATCTGTGATACACGTTCGATTTCTTTTTCACGACCTACAATAGGATCCAGTCTACCTTCCTCAGCAGCTTTGGTCAGGTCGCGGCCAAAGTTGTCCAATACCGGTGTTTTGGACTTGATATCCGAAACCTTTTTAGGTTGGATATATTGATCATCCTCAGCAAAGTCATCGTCACCGGTAGGAGAACCTGGGGCTTCATCCTTGATGGTGGTTTTATTTTGCTCTACTTCAGATTTGAAGATGTCATAGGTCACATTATATTGCTGTAAAATTTGCGAAGCAATATTATCTTCATCCCGTAAGATAGCCAATAATAGGTGCTCGGTTCCAATAATATCAGATTTGAAAATCTTCGCTTCCAAATAAGTAATTTTCAGAACTTTTTCAGCTTGTTTAGTTAACGGCATGTTGCCGATAGGTGCACGTGATACAGATGCCCCCTTCACTGCGTCTTCCACAGATTGACGTAGGGCAGTTGTGTCAATGCCTATGTTTTTAAGGATTTTGATCGCC
>JAQZAZ010000238.1 GCA_029239355.1 Sphingobacterium sp. | reverse complement strand
AGCGATAATTAGTATATAGATGTATTAAATAGCATCAGGGTCTATATCCGATTGAAAAGATGTGTAAAGTTCTGGGCATTGGTTCCAGAATCTATTACAACTGGCAGAGCAGTTCCAAAGTGACAAAAAATAGTAAAAGTAAAATCCTTGAAGACAAAATAAAAGCTGTCTACTTTGATAAAAAACAGCGGTATGGGAGTCCAAGAATAACTGCTGAACTGTTGGATGATGGGGGTAATATTTCTAGAGTTACAGTTGTCAAGTATATGAAAAACATGGGGCTACGCAGTAAAGGTAAGGCTTTTTATACCTGATCACCGTTCTTGATCTATAGGACCGCAAATGTATTGGTTGGAGTATTAGCGATGGGATGAAAACTGAAGAAACCTCCTTATCAGATTCCGCCGATCACAAACTCCTGCCTCTTGCAGGTTAGCGTTTTCAACCAGTCTTTTCCGCGGTCACTTTCGGTATACACACTATCTTTTCTCTTTGCTACAATACCTTCTAGGTTCAAGTCAAGCATTTGCTGGTACACCGCCGGCCCGCCGTCAAAACTTTCGCTGAAACGGAAAACATCATTGTCTTTACCAGTATTTTCAGTAGCTCCTTGCGCTCGGTAAGCGGAAATCCTCTCAAATCCTGGCCGTCTATCCAAAGAAGATCAAATACACAATACATGATTGGCGATTCATTACCATCGTAAAGCTGCAATGCATCAAAATCAGGCTTTTCTTCCTGATTGAATACCACAACCTCGCCGTCAATTATAACCTCATGTTTGAGCCCTTTTAAAGCTTTTTCCACCGGTGGGTATTTTATCGTGTAATTCAGCCCGCTCCTGGAATCCATATGTACTTTTCCTTTTTCCATAAAAGAGACGATCCAGTAACCATTTCACTTCATACAGGTAATCCTCACTGTCCAATGGATCTTGGGCTTACGTGAGCTCGCATCTTTTTCATAATACGATTTTTCTGGTAAACATAAACCACATGCCTTTAGTTCTAGAATATTATTCGACTTGTTAATATCCCAAAACGATCAAACTCTATGGATTGGCGCTTGTTCTATTCTAAAAACCAATAATTATGACAGACAATAAAAATAAAAAGGACGCTAGAGACCGCAATCAGGTTGCAGGCAGCGAATCTTATGAGGTTGATTATTTAGCTAAAGAGCTTGGTATAGCAAGCAGGAGGTTCAATCTGCAATTGAAAAGGTCGGCAATGACCGCGAGGAGATTAAAAAGTATTTGAAAAGCAATAAATAAAATTATGGAAGATAGAACCACATTTACCGGAATTCCAGTTAGCAACACAGCGGGTACCGAAAAATATTTCGATTTTGAAGTTGGTGAGGAAGAAGAAATTGGGCAATACGCTCGTATAACAATGGATGGTTACCAATTAATTTTAGATGACGATTTTGCCTACGTCAAAGGCGATCTTCCAGAGGAATGGCATAAACCGGCAATTGCTAAGCTCCTTGTTTTATTGGAAGTAGATCATGATGGCGATAGCGCCTCAAATTAGAAGTTCGTTCAGCACACTACACGGAATTACTTATGATCATCAGACTGCAAGGACTATATTATTTATTAACAGGTATTTGGCCTGTTATCCATATTAACAGCTTTATGCTGCTTACCGGATATAAAACAGACATCTGGCTTGTTAAGATGGTGGGACTTCTAGCTGCAGTCATAGGTCTGAGTCTTTTATTGCGTACTAAACATCCGGATAAAATGCTATCAATTGGTGCTGCCTTAGCGTTTATATCAATTGATGTCTATTATACGGCGAATGGAATTATCTCTTCGATTTATCTGGCCGATGCACTCTTACAAATGATTATAATCATGCTGGTTATGTTTCAAATCTTCAAAAACAAATAAACTTACTGTCAATTATGATTTAAGTAGCTTAATATTATTCCACTGAGCTCGGCTTCGTGAAAGTTAGCCGCTTGAAGCGCTTGAACGTGATTATTTACCGAGATGCCAATTGGTAAGCTGAAGGGTTGGTATGTAACAAATATGCCCGATTCTAGATCCTTACTCAGTTGGTTTACAGTATAAAGTAATAAATGTTTTATTTGATCAACGTTTGGGGTACTTTTCCAAGTATGTGGGGAGGTTCCAATTTTGAACGTTTCCATAAATTCCTGTGATATATGCATGGGTAATCCACTGCGCATATACATATGCCGCTGTTGAGAAGTGATACAGTGACCAATCTGCCAAACAATATTATTGTTAAAGTTTTCCGGAATTTTAAATAATATTTTGCTGTCAACTGATTCTATTAATTGAAATAACCTAGTTCTGCTAGCTTTTAAAATTTCAAATTCAAATAATTCATTCGTCATATTAATGGTTAAGATTTTAAATCAATTTAATTAACGCTGATATAATGATGTTTGTTTGCAGTATATCTAGACAAGGAACGACCGTCACTAGGTTTGATATTGACATATTCACAGTTAGTGAGATATAAATGTTTCTATTTTCCGTCTATCGGTAGCCAATTTTTATAGCCTTGTTATCTTACGTATTACTAACTCTAAATGCAGTATCTCTGTGGAATTCCGTGATTAACACTTTATCTAGACGAAGTACTGACGGCGCTGAGCATATAATCCAAGCATGCCGCTATTCCTTTACCTTTTTATATTGATAATTTCGAGTTTCGTCTTTTCCCGCAAGAAAAAGGAAGGCCCAGCCCCACCTGTTCTGCAGCCGATCGACATGCAGCTGATCGTCCCTATCAAGCCAAAGCTGGAACTGATTATTTTTTATCGTTCCATATATCAGCGGTATTGGCACCACCTTACGTTTATGATGTGAGACAAAGTAGCCGTTTTTAAGTTTTCCTTTTAATAGTATACTCTTTTTTTCGATACCACGCTCCAGCCATGTCGCCCTGATCTTGTTATTTCCTATTGCCTGGAGCGCGATTGTTGCTTTTTGAAAGTCAAGCGTATCTAGTTTCTCCGCAAGGGTAAGCTGATTCCAAAGGGAAGAAAATTCAGCATCATCATTTGTGCTGAACGAATTCATATAAGTACCATCAAAGGCGCTCAGCGCCGTCACTTCCAGCTGGCTGTCCTGTCGGGGCTGCTTCAACGAAGCGCAGCCCGAGAGCATAAGGATAGCCAATAGATTGCCTATATAGAATTTGTGGGTGTTGAAGTAAATCATAACCATATTTTTTAGTCCTCGAATTATTCCTAGCGTAGTCTAGCAGTGTAGTACACATATTGCCTAGATTCCTGGACCCCGTAGCCAATTATTGTATAAGCTTTCACTACAAATGATCTATTATCCAGCCACCTGATATCTTCCACGGCCCAATCTTTGGTCTGGAAACTCATCCTTTCAAAAAGACGGTTTTTCCCATTTTGTATCGCAAGAACCCCTATAAAGCAGCTGTTGCGTTCATATACATGATTGTAATAGTAGGCAAGAAACCTTCCGTCGGGCGATGGAACCGGAAGTTCCACTGCAGCATCCCCAATAGAGACGATCCCATACCGGTCGGAAGTAGCGCTGTCAATCAGCACCATCTCGCTGAATCCTAGATCTTCAGAAACGTTATGGCTTACTAGGGCATGCATCTGGAGGCGGGGAAAATATCCCATGTACTGCCAGCCCCGAAAACCATCGCCCTGGCCTAGAGAATCGTCATATTTCTTGAGCATTATGCGATCATTTGCCGTAGGGATGATGAGCGTATCCTGTTCGACTCCAGCATGGTTAAATATCATCTTCGGAGCAGGAGCAGCCTTTTCGTAAAGCTGCTTTTCTGCTATCTGAAAAGATACCTGCGGCAGGCTGTCGTAGCGATCGGCATAGCCTACAGCCAACTCGCGGCCTGACTGCCCATAAGCGAGGCCTATTGAAAACAGAAAAATGAAGATCAGTCTCATATTAATTTCTTTGTTTTATTATATAGTAAGATTTCTCGTTCAGTCTTAACAGGTCGAAACCCATATCCGGGCATGGATAATATTCTAGTACCGGTTTAACGCTTCGGCCTTCCAGCCTGAACTTTAACGTGTCAGTATTTCTTATGACGTTGTAGTAATGCGTTCCCCGCCATTGGTTCTTTGGATCTTCTCGATCTTTAACCTTTGCAGTCTTATGAAAATATTCGAGCTTAAGTGCGTTGCTATCTGGAGAAAGCGCCCTTATATCTATTGAAAGGTCTTTGTACGCTCCCGGTGAGACAGGCGTTTTTTTGCCATCAAAAACCCATGAATAGCGGTTTTCAGAATCTAGCAAACGCAGATAACCCTTTTCAAATAAGAGCGTAGTGCCCTCGGCGGAAAGTTCCGAAGCGTCCAGGCTGTCAATAATGTTTCCCATGCTGTCTACCTTATAGCTTTTGTACAGCGGCGCATTCCTGTTTGAGCTGGCGTATTTTATATTAATGATGGTTACGTTGTCTTTTGCAACAAATTGTGGACTGTCCACGAAGTTCTGACCGTCGGCTTCCAACAAGGGGCTTATCGTATAAGATCCCTCTAAAATGGGAAGGGCCAAAGTCTTGTAGGTAGCAAATTTATCGGGCAGCCTAGGCTGTCTGATTTCCTTTGAAAAGTAGAGGATAACAGATACAATCAGAATAGCTATTACAGTCCCTAACGCAATATTTATATTGACTGGCAGCGATGAGGCCGCTACGGAAGCTTTATTTCGGGCTATAAGCCATATTGTCGTAGCAATCATGAGCGATAGTCCTGCGATATAGGGTAGATGTCTGGCAAGGAACGCTTTTACAGCACCCATCAAAGAAGTTATCGACTCCGCCATTGGTATTTCGATTATACCGTAGATAATCCAGCCTGCGAGCAAGAGCACCAAAAAAGAGAGTGCGAGGTAAATAAGGAAGTTCGGATATATCGCGCCGGAAATTGCGAGTCTTGCCAAGAGCCTGATTGCCAACGCGACAATAGCTACTGTAGCCAGAGCGATAGCACAGAAAAACATAGCTGTTCCCGGACTGAGGAATGTGACCTGATGTCTTCCCGCATAGTAAAAATAGGTAAACAGTACAATTATGACCGCTGCTATTGCGCATTTGAGATTAATATTTAGATTTTCCATATAGGTTCCCCATCATTTAAAAGGAGTGCATTTCAGTGTTTGAATCAATTGGCCTTTTGTACTGCTATTATGCAGTCGGAGAGCTACAATCATGCCAAGTCCACTTTGCTTAATGGCGTGCAGAATTCCTATCGTAAGCAGGCATCGATGATGTGCGATCCCCTCCAAATTTCTCAAGTTTATCTATCATTCATTTGTGAGATACAAAGGTACACACACTATAGCGCAGGTAATACGGGATTCAAATCGAAAACTAAGAATCTTGAACTTGCACTAAACGAGTATTTCGTTGGCGTGTTCTATAATTGCACAGGTGACTTGCCGCAAAAGTGATTCAATTTAAATACACATTCTTTTACTCAGATAGCCCCTGATGAACGATAGCTTTGCCTATATCATTTAAATCAAAAAACTATGGCGAATCAATTTTGGAATTGCAACAATAAAATGAACACCTAGTTAAATAAAAACAAGTTTAGTTATGTCCCTTAAAACTGGACTCTATTTTCAAGTATTGTTAAGAACTGATTTGGGATAACAGGCCAGTTACAAATGGGAATTGTCCATTTCTAGAGATTTCTCTCAAAGCCAAATATACAGATTTCAATACAGCATCTGGAAATCATCGATATTTCATTCTTTAATTTTAATTATTCTCTTGCTATAACTATTCTATCGTCCATTTTACGAATGACGACATGACTTCTTTCCAATGAGGTTTGTTATGGTCAACTTTACC
>JAQZAZ010000237.1 GCA_029239355.1 Sphingobacterium sp. | reverse complement strand
AAGTAGATTTCTCCTCATAGTGTTAAATTAGACTTCAAATATTGGTTACGGTTTAATCAAATATAACGCTAACTATTTGAATTATCAACAACAAAGTTACTATTTTGTTTAAAAGTTTTTTAGTGAAAGCATGATCCAAAGATTCTTTTAACAAATTTTAACAGCTATTGCGCATGTCAAATGAAATGCTAAAATTTGGCGCAGAAAATGTACATGCTTAAAGTACAGGCAAAAAGTATATTTTTGCAATATATTTTGAAATAAAATAATAATTAAATGACAGATAACAGTCATCACAACAGTATCAATAAGGTAAGTTTTGCCGGATTATTGATCAGTTTAGGAATCGTGTTTGGAGATATCGGAACCTCGCCATTATATGTCTTCAAAGCAATCATGGGACAGGGCGCCATTCAAAAAGACCTGGTTTTGGGCGGCCTTTCCTGCGTCTTTTGGACACTGACACTGCAAACGACCATCAAATATGTCTGGATTACGCTACGGGCGGACAACAAAGGCGAAGGTGGAATTCTTTCACTTTACTCTTTAGTGCGCAAGCGAGCACCATGGTTAATTTTTCCGGCCATGGTAGGTGCAGCGACATTATTAGCAGATGGGATGATTACACCGGCCATCACAATATCTTCTGCAATAGAGGGTCTCGACATCAAATTTCCGGGCCTGCCAACGGTGCCGATTGTCGTAACAATTATTTCGTTACTTTTTATCATTCAACGGTTTGGAACTTCTGTTGTGGGAAAAGTATTCGGTCCATTGATGACAATTTGGTTCTCCATTATCGGCGTCCTTGGCCTATCCCATATCCATTTGGCACCGGAAGTAATGAAAGCAATCAATCCCTATTATGCTTTTCATATTTTAATAACCTATCCTCACTCGCTACTCCTGATTGGTGCAGTATTCCTTTGTACGACAGGTGCCGAAGCATTGTATTCCGATATGGGGCACTGCGGTAAAGCAAATATTCGTATCAGTTGGATCTATGTCAAAATTACATTGATATTGAACTATTTTGGTCAGGGAGCATGGTTGCTGACACAAGAAGGCCGGGTCTTAGGGGGTGAAAACCCATTTTACTCCATTATGCCAGATTGGTTTATCGGTTACGGTATTGCTATTGCGACCATTGCCGCCGTAATTGCCAGCCAGGCAATGATATCCGGATCCTACACGCTGATTTCAGAAGCTGTACGTTTAAATATATGGCCCAAGGTCGCTATTCGCTACCCAAGCGAACATAAAGGTCAATTATATGTGCCATCGATCAACCTAATCCTCTGGGTTGGATGTATGATCGTTATCTGGGTGTTTGAAGAATCAAGCAAAATGGATGCTGCCTATGGCCTTGCCATTAATCTAACAGTATTGATGACAACAGTTTTAATGGGCTATTTTCTTGCCATGAAAAAAGTAAATCGTGTGCTCATTGGCATTTTCTTGGTGGCTTATTTTGTGATAGAATTAACCTTCTTGGTTGGTAATGGTGTAAAAATTGCGCATGGAGGCTGGTTAACGCTATTATTGGCAATTGCTTTGTTTGGCACAATGTACTGTTGGTATACCGCACGTAAGATTAAAAATCGTTTTGTTAATTTTATCAATATCAATAAATACTATCCGATCATATCAGAGTTGAGTGAAGACAAATCCGTACCACCTTTTGCTTCACATTTGGTATACCTGACTAGCGCTAATTTCAAATCTGAAATTGAAGCTAAAATTATTTATTCCATTATCAATAAAAAACCTAAACGTGCGGACGTCTATTGGTTGGTCCACGTCGATGTGATGGATCACCCACATACAAGAGAATACTCCATTGATCAGCTTATCCCAGGAAAACTGATTCGTATTGACTTTAAATTAGGATTTAGAGAAGAACAGCGCATCAGTCTACTTTTCCGAAAAGTCGTCGAAGATATGGTTAAAAAAGGCGAAATTGATATTACAAGCCAATACGATACCCTGCGTAAACACAATATTCCAGGAGATTTCAAATTTGTCGTGCTGGAGAAGGTGTTATCTAAAACCAATCAAATGTCCTGGATCGAAAAAGTGATTATGGACATTTATGGATACTTGAAAAAAATGAGTTTATCCGAAGAAAAAGGATTCGGTTTAGATTCCAGTTTTGTCACCATTGAACGGGTTCCATTGAACTTCCCTCAAACGTCGGAGGTTCACCTCATACGAAAAGATTAGTTCTTAAAAGGTGATGCAAATGCATCACCTTTTTTATTCAGTATAATTGCATTACTTTTGTTGCAAATATTATATCATGGCAGACGCTAATCCAACAAAGAAATTACACCCTCGAAATAGACATCTCGATAACTACAATTTTGACGAACTTAGTAAAATCGAACCTTCCTTAAAAGATTTTGTTACGGTAAATGCTTATAAGCTCAAAACAATTGATTTCAACAATCCGGAAGCTGTTAAAATATTAAATCAAGCACTTCTAAAAAAATACTACCACATCCAACATTGGGATATTCCAAAGGAAAATCTCTGTCCTCCTATTCCGGGTAGAGCAGATTATATTCATTATGTTGCTGATGTGCTTGCCAGAGATAATAACGGTGAAATTCCCAAAGGAGGTAAGGTACGGGTGCTAGATATCGGTGTGGGAGCCAGTTGTATCTATCCCATTATTGGCCACCAAGAATATGGCTGGAGTTTTGTTGGTTCTGAGGTTATAAAAAGAGCTTACAAAAACGCTATTGAGATTACCCGTACCAATATGAGCTTAAAAAAGAACATCCAAATACGGTTACAAAACAATCCAAAAGCAATTTTCAAAGACATCATCCTTCCTGATGAAAAATTTGACATGATCATCTGCAATCCACCATTCTTCAGTTCGCAAACGGAGGCATTACAGCAATCTGTACGTAAAACTACTGGTATAAAAGATGCCAAAATAGATGAGGCTACTATTGTCCAAACGTTTTCAGGACAAGGCAGTGAGCTTTGGTGCGACGGTGGAGAGAAAGCCTTCTTGACACGTATGATATTTGAAAGTCAGTTCTATAGAGATCAGGTGAAGTGGTTTTCCTCATTAGTTGCTCACCGTGAAGATGTTCGCTTTCTGCAGCATAAACTAAAGAAAATCAATGTAAAAGAATCTGAAGTTATCCGTATGGAACAAGGTAACAAAGTAAGTCGAATCCTTTTGTGGAGATTTTAAATAACAAAGGAGCTATTATTCGATAGCTCCTTTGTTATTTAAATATCATAGATACCAGATCTCTAAATAGATACTGATTTATTTAGTTTAGAATGTTTGTAACCGTACATAAAATACACTCCTAAACCAAGAACCAACCAAATTACAAAAATAATCCAATTACTAGCACCGAGTTCAGTCATTAGATAAAGATTAATCAATATCCCAATAACAGGTAAAAGCGAGAAATTCATTTTAAAGCTATAAATGCCCAGACCCAACCATGTTAGCCAAAAAATGATCACTAACATTTTATGTTCTACTATTTCCAAAATGGAAAGCTTCTTCCATTCATCCAATGTATCTTTTCCATAGATTCCTATCAAGACAATCGCGATGATTAGTCCTGCGCCCACTAGATATTTACCGTTGATGTAGGGAACTTTAAACTTGGATTTGGCCGATAATCCAGAATAATCCATGTAGAGCACTCCTGCACAGACTAATATAAATGCAAAGAATGTTCCTACACTTGTCAAGTCAACAAAAAAGTCCATCTTGAAGAATAGCGAAGGAATAGCTACTACGAGCCCCGTTACAATTGTCGCAAAAGAAGGCGTTTTATATTTCGGGTGAATTGTCGCAAATTTCTTCCATAACAATCCGTCCCTACTCATCGTCATCCAAATCCTTGGTTGAGCCAACTGATAGACCAGAAGAGCACTTGTAATGGCAATGACAGATGTCACGGATATAATCCCGGCCATATGGTCAAATCCTACATACTTAAATACAAAAGCTAGTGGATCTTTTACGTTAAGTTCAGTATAGTTGACCATTCCAGTCAACACTATGGTAATAGCAACATACAATACTGTACAAATCAACAAACAGTAAATCATTGCTTTGGGCAGGTCTCGCTGTGGGTTTTTACATTCCTCCGCCGTTGTGGAGATCGAATCAAATCCGATAAAAGCAAAAAATACAGCAGCAACGCTTCCAAGTACACCCTCCAAGCCATTTGGTGCAAAAGGAGTCCAGTTTTCAGGCTTTACATAAAATATCCCCCCAAAAATAACCGCCAGGATTATTCCCACTTTGATCATCACCATGATCATGCTCGCCTTTTGAGATTCCTTGATGCCTATATAAACAAGCCATGTGACCAAAAAAGTAATTACCCCTGCTGGCAAATCAAATATAACAGGTATTCCACCAATTCGCGGCGCACTGTTAAAAGCTGCAAGTCCTTGCTGATCAATAGCGGTAAGGCTTACTACGCCATGCTGATTCATTTTATCCACTGCATCAAAGGCATAACCCGGAGCCATGGAAAGCCAGGCCGGTATATGTAAACCAAACCCTTCCAGCATAGAAACAAAATACTGTGACCAAGAGATGGCAATAACCGTGTTTGAAACCGCATATTCCAATACCAATGCCCAGCCTATAATCCAGGCAAACAGTTCACCAAAAGCCACATAGGCATATGTATAAGCGGACCCAGAGACAGGCACAGTACTCGCAAACTGTGCATAAGCAAGAGCCGTAAACACACAGGCAAAAGCGGTAAAAATAAATAGCAAAGAAACAGCGGGTCCACCTTCATAACTCGCTAACCCGATGGTGCTAAAAATTCCAGCGCCCACAATTGCGGCTATGCCCAATGAAACCAGATCGGTTACTCCCAATACCTTCGCGAGGCCAGTTCCATCCTCCTTTTGGGTATCCAGTAGGATCTGATCAACACTTTTCTTCCGAAAAAGTCTATGTGACATGTAAAAATAGTTTTATGCGTAAAATTATGCGAAAATAAATATTTTCAAGGTCTTATACTATTGGTATTTTTCGACAGACTATTTAAAGTCGACTAATTCGTAATGAATATAGTGGTAAATTTCCTGATAATCCCCCATATGATGATGTAAATAGGAAACCAATTGTTCCGTCAATAATTGGCGCTGATTCTCCTGAATTTCAAATTGCCACAACCGTTTACAGATATTGAAAAGTGCACCTGCAATCTTCTCTATATATGCATAATCATAGAGATATTTCCACTCAATGAATTGATGGTAAAATTTGTCGAATTTAGGAATATCGCTTAATTGATTTATTTTCAAAAATTTTCGCACAGCATCTTCGTTCACTTGAGACATTGTAGCATACAATTTATCAATAGAAACAGCCCTTTGCTGTGTCAGAATATGATCCAATAAGAGTTCCAAAGCAATATGTGCCATAAAGGAAGGCCGAATAGGTAATCCCCCCAAACTCGACTGTATCTGCAACTTTAACTGGTGGGTGTGATGAAAAAAGTAGGTTGAATTATGAAAAAGACGATCGACCTCTATGTGACGGTTCCAGCCGATATAGAGCTGTTCCAGCAAGGGATTATCCAGCAGCTCATTTTCATATTGCCTGGGTTTGAGCACAAAAGTTTTATCTGCATTTTTTAACAGATCGGGCAACAGCCCGCCGACAATTCGCTCGGGATTGGTTGCAAACCGCTCAAAATAAAAATGTGACAAAAAATTCATATTAGCTTATTAGCGTGTGCTTTTATATGGAATTATTCGCTCAATATACGCTTAATCTCCTATCTTTGCATCTTGTAAATTAAAAAATTAAATCCATTTAACAATGAGCTTTGTAGAAGAATTACGT
>JAQZAZ010000048.1 GCA_029239355.1 Sphingobacterium sp. | reverse complement strand
AGTAGGCATCTTTAACGTCAAGAAATGACGAAAAGCTTTCAATCTCCACTCCAATAACCATTCAGGTTCATTCTTTTTTGCCGAAATAAAACGAACCGTATCCTCTGTAAGGCCTTTGGCTGCGATTTCCATTTCGATATCTGTCGTGAACCCGTATTTATATTCTTCGAGCTCCAGCTCTTTTAATAAATCGTCGTCTTTAGTACTCATATTGCGCTCTCACGGTTTAACTAATTCGGGAGGGCCAGCCTCCACACCTATCGAACTGCAAAGTTACAATTTCAAAGCCAATAAAATACATTTTATGTATCCGTAAACAGGTATTTTTAATAAAAAAATGACATTTATCACTTCATTTCATTGAAAGGCGCACATTTTAAATGATTATGACAGTCAAATGATTTTAAATCAATTAAAATTATAACACGAAGAACATATTATAGTCAAAATCTATTAATCGTCAATAATTTTGTATTTTTTTAAATTTCCAAATATAATTTTGTATATTTACAAATACTATTGATTATTAAGACTTAAGATATGCCGTTTGCACCAGACAAAACAGATTTAAAAATTCTTAAACTATTACAAGAGAATGGCCGCATTACTAATTTGCAATTAGCATCAAGTATTGGACTCTCTCCGGCACCGACTTTGGAACGCGTAAGGAAGCTTGAAAATTCGGGCTTCATCAAAAGTTACCATGCTTTTGTAGACGAAGAAAAATTGGGACTGGGCATCAAATCCTTTATACAGATTTCACTGGACTTCCACACGCATAACGCAATTCCTGAATTTGTCGCCGCAGTAAAAATGATTCCAGAGGTAACCGAATGTCATCACGTCACTGGCAATTGTGATTTCATTCTCAAGGTATACGTAAAAGATATAAAAGCTTACGAAGGCGTTATTATGGAAAAGATTGCCAAGATTCCGTTTGTAAAAACATTCCAAACGATGATGATCATGTCTACCAGCAAAAAGGAACCAATCATTCCCTTGGAATATTAAAAGATATTTATGAAAACATCATCCTGATACCAAGGTCTTGCTATAATCCTTGCTTACCCCGATCCTACCATCCGTAGGGAAAGGCGTGGATGATGTTTTGATTTGAACTATATGCACATGCCGACCGTCTTTGGACGTTTTTTTGGCTAGTGGTAAATTCGTTACGACAAACGCCAATTGACAGGGGTCTTACCATGTTCTACTAAATATTTATTTGCCTTCGAAAAGTGCTTACTTCCAAAGAATCCGCGGTAAACAGAAAGAGGAGAAGGATGTACCGATGTCAAAATAAGATGTTTACGCGCATCAATTAATACACTCTTCTTTTGCGCATAACTTCCCCAGAGGAGAAAAACAACATGTTCACATTGTTCTGAAATGGCATGGATGATACTATCCGTAAAAATTTCCCAGCCTCTTTTTTGATGCGAGCCCGCCAAATGAGCCTGAACAGTCAATGTCGCATTGAGCAACAATACGCCCTGTTTGGCCCAAGCTGTTAAATCTCCCGATCGAGGCTCCACAAACCCTTCAATATCATCCTGAAGTTCCTTAAATATATTTTTTAGCGAAGGAGGTAAGGCAACACCCTCCGGCACAGAAAAAGACAAGCCATGCGCCTGACCGTCATTATGATAAGGATCCTGACCTAAAATAACAACCTTAACATTGTAAAGTGGTGTGAGTTTGAAAGCATTCATCACCAGATTAGCTGGAGGAAACACTTTCGCTCGTTGGCGCTCTTCTTGTACAAAGGAAGACAATTGTTTCATATAAGGCTGGCTGAACAAAGGTTTCAGCACCGAAGCCCAAGAGTCATCATACAGTTTTTCCATAGATCAAACTTAGATAAAGTTGCATGCAATGGCAAATTTTATTCACCTGTATGTATTTATATCGCCTTTAAAGCTGCGGCATCACCTATGGTTCAATAGCTTCTTTGACCATTAACATCTGAATGGAAAAAATATAATTTTACAAAATAACCACTTGAACAAGTTGCTTAAACGACGAAATTAACGGATATTTGCAGAATTAAATTGAACACAAATATTTTTTAAACAAAGATTTATGTCAAATCTCGTTAGAATCATCATTTGCAGTGCATTGCTGATTGGGACAGTTGCTTTATTTTGGACAGGAAATTGGGGATGGGGAATTCTAGGCATCTTGATCACAATCCTTGGTTTTGTCACTGTATTTTTCCATGAATACATGCTTATCGCGCAGTGGTATATGCGCAAACAAGATATGGCTACTGCCGAAAAATGGTTAAGAAAAATCACGAATTATGAAAAACAGTTAATTCCGCAACAACATGGTTATTACAATATGTTGATCGGATTGATTGAATCCCAACGCGCTCCAATGCAATCCGAAAAATATTTCAAAAAAGCATTGGCACTCGGTCTTCATATGGATCACAACATCGCATTGGCAAAATTAAGCTTAGCTGGTGTAGCCATGGCAAAGCGAAACAAACGTGAAGCTGAGAAACTACTTCAAGAAGCTAAAAAAGCAGATAAAAATAAGTTGCTGGCTGACCAGATAAAAATGATGAAAGATCAGATGGGCATGCTGGACAAACAACAAATCCGATATAATCGTTAATTTCGGACTAAATATTATCGAGAGCTAAAAAGAGCGCTGTAATCCTAATCCTTTAGGATTCAGCGCTCTTTTATTTCATATCATCTGTCCGCTATTTATTCAGTGTGATAGGCACATCCAGGAATTTGCCTTCCTCCTCGCTACTTTCAAAAACAAGCTTTACACTGATGGGTTTATCTGTTTTTTTCCAGTCCTTCACAATAACTTGAATATCTACAGGCTTATCCTCCTCAAGCAAGTAATGCAAATAGTTCTGTTTATCCTCAAATCCAATCCGGACGTTCCCCATCTGAATCGACGAAAAGAAATGGGCTTGTTTCTTTTGATCAAAGATCTGTGTTGAGAACGTATTCATTTTATATTCCCGGGGAGTTCTGCTATAAGATATTGCAAACAAATTAATAACCAGCTCGTTTGTTGTTTTATCTATATTATACCCTTTTACATCAAACTGAATATCATCAACCACCAGTAATGAATCCGCAGACTGGGCTTGAATGGCACCTCCTGCTAAGCAAAGAAAAAGCAGGACAGTGGCATAACGGAAAAATTTAGTCATATATTTATATCATCTAAAAAGCCACGTTAAGCGTGGCTTCTCTCTATTAAAAATCCTGTTAATAAAAATTATGCGCGCAAACGGTCAGCTGAACGAATCAATTTCTCGTCCCGACGTACCCCTCCCAATGCTAGCGCACAAAAAATAATTGATATTGGTAGTAAAAAGAAGCCTACCCCAATATTTCCTGCGCCCAAGAACTGACCAACTGTAGCCAGATGTGTGCTCGCCGAAGAGTAAAGCCAAATAGCGAAAAAGATAACCGCCACAATCTCTACCCATATCAACAAAAGCTGTATCTTACGTTGTTTGAATTTGAATATCGTAAAGATCGGGAGCAAGCCTAATAGTGCTGTCACGATGGTCTGAAGGATATAACCAAAACCACCTTCATGCACAGGCTGTCCGGCGGCAACACCATAGACCCCTGTCACCTTTACATTCTTTCCCAAACCTACTAAATCACTGTAATTTACATAAGGGAATAAAAATAAGCCGAATATAATTAATCCTGCTACGAGTAAATAAACAGTTTGGATGCGTTGAATCATATTTTAATTTTTGTATATCAACAAATATAATAAGCTTTCTTTCTTTTTAGAAATCACAACAATCGAAAAGGCTATTTTGTTGCGACTTTTAAAAGATAATTATGTTCATCAATTCAGCATGGACTTTAATCTCTATGCGCGACTATTGTTAAAAGCAACTGTATGGAGTTCTTTTCAGAAAGCATTATCTTTGCACAAATTTAAAAGATCATGTTATATATATATGGTGCAACTGCACATGCGAAAACAGCAGTGGATGTTGCCGAAGATTTGGATATCGAGATAGGAGGGCTTATTGACAAGTCGTTGTTAATTGAGGATATATTTGACTACGAGGTCCAACTCCACCATCAGATTAAAGATGCAACAGAAAACTTCTTCATTGCCGTCAAAAACCCGGGACTACGTGAAAGGATAGTGTCGGAAAATCCTGAATGGAATTTTCAATCTTTAATCCACCCCAAAGCCCACGTCTCCAAAAGAGCTGAAATCGGCGAAGGATGCATTATTCTTCCGGGAGCTATAATTGCCCCGGATGTACAGATTGGGGATCATTGTGTCATTTCAAGTGCAGCAGTCATTGAAAGCAATACAATCATTGAAGACTTTGTGAACATTGGTCCGAATGTCTCCATTGGCGCCAATGTGCTTGTTGGCCGAGGGTCAGAAATCAAAGCCAATACACACATCCAAGATGAACAAACCATTCCCAAAGAAAGCATTGTGTAACACAATTAAATTCCTGCGGAATGAAATTGTAAGTCGTACAATTTTTTGTAGAAGCCGTCAAAAGACAGGAGCTCTTGGTGTGTTCCGATTTCCTTTATCTCACCTTTGTCCAAGACAATAATCTTGTCCGCCTTTTGAATGGTGGACAAGCGGTGGGCAATAACAATTGATGTCCTTCCCCGCATTAAATTATCGATCGCGCGCTGAATCATTTCCTCTGTTTCGGTATCAACAGAAGAAGTGGCCTCATCTAAGATCAGAATTCTCGGATCATGCACCAATGCCCGAATAAAAGAAATTAACTGTGCCTGGCCCGCTGACAGTGTTGCCCCTCTTTCTTTAACATCGTAGTCATATCCGCCTGGAAGTCGCATAATAAAATCATGCGCCCCCACTTCTTTGGCCGCTTCGATTACCTGCTCCCGAGAAATTGAAGGATCACCCAAGGTGATATTATTGATGACAGTATCTGAGAAAAGAAATACGTCTTGCAACACTGTCGCTATGGTATTTCTCAAATAATCAAGATCGTAGTCACGAATATTCTCATTATCCAACAAAATTTCACCTTTATTGATTTCATAAAACCGGCTTAAAATATTAATCGTAGAGGATTTTCCCGCACCAGTAGCGCCGACCAAAGCCAACGTTTCACCAGGCTGTACACTGAAATTCACATCTTTTAGTACCCAACTCTCATCGTTATAGGCAAACCACACATGGTTGAATGTAATTTCCCCTTTAATATGTCCAGGTTTCAATGTACCTAAGTTTGGGGTCATCTCATCGGTATCTAGGACTTCAAAAATACGTTCAGCACTCACCATCCCCATTTGAAGGGTATTGAACTTATCGATCAGTTCACGGATAGGTCTAAAAATCATGTTGATATACATGATAAATGCAACGACTACACCTGGCGAGATGACGTCGCCCATAATCTGCTTGGCTCCAAACCACACCAGCAAACCCAATGAAATCGCCATAATAATTTCTAAAACAGGAAAAAAGATAGAAAAGTACCAATTCGTACGGATATGAGCGTTTCGATGCTGTGCATTGATTTCCATAAATTTATCCATCTCCTGCTTTTCTCGTGCAAAATATTGGATAATACCGACCCCGGTGATATGCTCCTGCAAAAAAGTATTCAAATTTGAGACCCATTTCCTGACATCTATAAAAGCAGCTTTCATCGCCTCTTTAAAAACATAGGTTGCAGCAATCATCAACGGCATAGGAATAAGTACGATTAAAGTCAATTTCCAATCGGAATAGAACATCACCCCCAATATCACGGCCAACTGCAATAGATCACCAATAATCTGGATCAATCCTTCAGAGAAGATGTTGGAAAGTGTTTCTAGGTCGGATATCGTCCGTGTAATCAATTTTCCTAAGGCAGTACGATCAAAATATCTAAGACGTAATTGTACAATATGGTTAAATACCTGAATTCGAATATCCCGAATAACAGACTGTCCCAGCGTATTTGTCATCAGGGTATGATAATAACGAATCAAAGTCTGCACAATCACTAATGCCAACATCGCAATCAACATATACGATAACCCTGCCGTGTCGAAATTTAAGATATAGCTATCTAAGGTATGCTGAATAAGCATCGGTAGCGCTGGGGCCACGGCTGCCAATAGTATTGTTAAAGCTACGGATATCCAAAATGCAATATGATAAGGTCGCATATAGCGGCCCATCCTTCGTAACAAATTGACATCGTAGGTTTTACCTGTTATTTTATCTTGACTCACGTTAATATTTTATATATAAGGGTACGCTACTTCTGTTAAATATAATCCATGCGCAGGAACCGATATTCCAGCTTTGCCGCGGCTTTTGCTTTTGATAACTTCCCGCATAAAAGACGCTGGTTTCCCCTTCAGCCCGATCTCCAAAGATGTCCCTACTATAGCGCGCACCATATTGCGCAAAAAACGATCAGCGGTAATATGAAACACGAGTTTCTGCTCGTCGTGCCATAACCATTCTGCTCTACGAATATCACAAATATTTGTAAATACTTGGGTATGGGACTTGCTAAAGCATTCAAAATCTTGCTTACCTATCAGAAACTGAGCGGCCTCGTTCATTTTGTCCACATCAGGGCGGTCGCGCATGAAACAAGAATAGGGATAGATGAACGGATCCTTATGGAAATGAAGATGATACTCATAAGATCTATGGGTTGCATCGAATCGGGCATGCGCCGTATCTGCAACTTCGATCAAATTTTTAACTGCAACATCAAACGGAAGTAGAGCATTAAGTGAATGAATAAAACGGTCTGAATTTGCTAATATCCCTATAGGAGCAGCATCAAAATGTACATACAACTGCTTCGCATGCACACCAGTATCCGTTCTTCCTGCTCCGGTGGTCTCGACAGACTCCCGTAGCAGAGTTTCTAATGCTTTATTCAATACTTCCTGTACCGAAATAGCATTGTTTTGAATCTGCCAGCCATGATAGGCCTGTCCAAAATAGGCTATTTCCAAAAAAAAACGTCTTTTATCCATGATACGACACAAAGGTACATTTTTCCAAATGAGCTGCATTTTTTGACAGGAGGTTTTTGCTCATTTTAGTCAATATTTAATCCTTACATGACAAAACTTTAGGTACGTTTGGTTTTGATTCTTACGTCAATAAGGAAATTACCCTGTACTGACTTATCATCAATTTCGTTAGATCGTATGATGAATCCTCGTTAAGGTCATATTTTTAAGTGCGCTCACTGTGAAAACATTGTACGAACATGCTGCGCAGAGACCAATTTAAATTCCAGTCCTTATAAAAAGAAAAAGCACCTATAATAGGTCTATCAGATTTTCAAAAGCCATGCCACGCGATGCTTTTAATAATACAGTAGCCCCTACAATTGGATTTTCCAGTAGAGCAGCCTTCGCTTCTAAAGTATTTTCATAAAATTCAGCATCATCATTTCTATGTTCAAAGAATGCCTTTCCAACAAGAATCTTACGATCTACAAACATGCTATTAACATTATCTACGATTTTTCTATGTTCTTCAAAGGATTCAGCGCCAAGCTCAAACATATCCCCAAGAATAACAGCCTTCTTCTCCGCTTCGATAATCCGAATATTATCCAGAGCAGCAGCCATACTCGTTGCATTCGCATTATAATAGTCACAGATCACTGTATTTTTTGCCGTGTTCATGATTTGCGAGCGATTGTTTGTTGGCGTATAATTTTCAATACCCGAATTGATAGCTTGCGGAGCAATGTTGAAATGTAAACCTACCGCGATGGCAGCCAAAAAGTTCTCCGTATTGTATGCCCCTGTTAGTTGCGTATCAATAATGTAGATGTGCTGATCCTCCTTTCTCTTCCAGGAGATCTGTAACAATGGAGTCGCTTTCAACAATTTACCGATGATGTCATTATTCTCAGAAAACCCATATGTTACAATTTCAGCTATTTGGCGGGTAGCAGCCATTTCCCTTAGATGCGCGTTATCCGCCTGCAAAAACAAGACCCCATGGTGATCTTGAAGCCAATCATACAGTTCGCCTTTTGTTTTTTTAACGCCTTCAAAAGAACCAAAACCTTCCAGATGAGCTTTCCCAACATTGGAAATTAATCCGTGAGTTGGTTCAGCAATTGCGCACAAAAAGGCAATTTCTCGTAAATGGTTAGCACCCATTTCGATAATGGCAACTTCAATTGACGCATCGATAGCCAATAATGTCAATGGAACACCAATATGGTTGTTGAGGTTCCCTCTCGTGGCATAGGTCTTATATTTCTGAGAGACAACCGAATATAATAATTCTTTTGTCGTTGTCTTTCCGTTGGTCCCCGTCACACCGATTATCGGAATGTTTAATTGTTTCCGATGATAATTTGCTAGGTCCTGCAAGGCTTTAAGCACATCATCAACTAAAATATATTGTTCGCTTTTTTTATAAATTTCCTCATCAATGACCACATACCTTGCACCGATCTCCAGCGCCTGTTCTGCAAATGTATTTCCATTGAAATTTGCCCCTTTCAAAGCAAAAAATATACTATCCTTCTCAATTCTACGTGTATCAGTTGTAATGCTTGGATACTTTTTATAAACCTGATATAAAGATTGGATGTCCATATTTAGAAATTTGATGAGCAAATATAACCATTCTGCCCGATTTCGAATAAATAGGCAGAAACATATCAAATAATTTAATTCACGCAAACGTCACCGATAACGTTTGCGCATTTATTTTAAAGGATTTTCTTTAACGAAGGTTTTAATATTGGTAATTTCATTGACCAATTTAACAGTTTGAAAATGCGGGCGATTATACTTTTTCTTTTTTCACTTCCTATCATGCTTTTTGCTTCAGCAGCGAAAAATTATGATTTTGTGGTAGCAAAAGATAGCTCGGGCGATTTTCAAACAATCCAAGAAGCGATCAATGCCGTCCCCGATTTCCGCAAAAACGAAACGACTATATATATTAAAATTGGTCAGTATCAAGAGAAGATCATTATTCCGGCAAGTAAACAACATATTACATTGATTGGCGAGGATAAATTCAAAACGAAGATTAGCTATAACGACTACGCACAAAAGAAAAATCGCTTTGGCGAAGAAATGGGCACTTCTGGTTCGGCAAGCTTCTATAGCTATAGCGAAGATTTCACAGCGATTAATCTTACGTTCGAGAACAGCTCAGGTCCTATAGGTCAAGCCGTATCCGCCTGGATTTGCGGAGATCGCAGTCTATTTATCCATTGTCTCTTTTTAGGGTTTCAAGATACCTTATATACCTACGGCAAGGGAGCAAGACAGCTCTATTATCAATGCTATATTGAAGGTACGGTAGATTACATATTTGGCTCTTCTACGGCTTGGTTTGAACAATGTGAATTACATTGCAAAAACAGTGGTTATATCACGGCAGCTTCTACTCCTGCTGATATCGACTATGGCTATATCTTTAATAATTGCAAGATCACCGGCAGCCAAGATAGCAAAAGTTTTTATTTAGGACGTCCGTGGCGCCCTTATGCGAAAGTAATCTTTATGCATTGTCAACTCCCAGAATTTATTGAAGGCGCTGGTTGGCACAACTGGGGCAAGGAATCAAATGAAAAAACAGCCTTTTTCGCAGAATATAAAAACACTGGAGTAGGCTCCTTGTCACAAAATCGTGTCAAATGGTCCCATCAATTGACCGACACTACTGCTGATAACCTTGATTTACACCGTGTATTTAAGGATTGGACACCAAATCTATCACTTGATCGATAAATTATGGCCGGTAACGATTGCATAAGTTTTCCATCGAAATTAAGAACAAAGAATGTACAATTGCTTTTACAAATAACCGTTTTTAAACCAAAATGCAAAAAAATGAATTCGTTTAAAAAGCACTTTTCCCATACATTCAGGTTCGCTATTGGATTGTTTCTTGTACTACCTCAGCTGTGTATGTCCCAAGAACCTACCCGTCCAATCATACAACAGGTAAGCTTTAAGAATGATACCTTAAATATCATCAGTTACGGAGCCAAAGGGGATGGTCAATTTCTCAATACAACCGCGATCAATAAAGCGCTCCGTACATGTAGTGAACAAGGGGGCGGCGTGGTATTGATCCCTGCGGGGCTTTGGCTTACTGGACCTATTGAAATGCAGAGCAATGTAAATCTGCACCTCAAACGCGATGCTGTTTTGCTCTTCACCAAAGATTTTAATCAATATAAATTAGTTGAATCAAACTGGGAAGGTGAGCCTGCCTGGCGCAATCAAAACCCCATATCAGGTAAAAATTTAAATAATATTGCTATTACAGGAAATGGTATCATTGACGGGAACGGTGATGCTTGGCGAATGGTCAAAAAAAGCAAATTAACGGCATCTCAATGGAAAAACCTTGTTGCATCTGGCGGGGAGGTAGACAGTGACAATGATATCTGGTATCCATCCAAAAGTTCGCTGCAGGGGGCAAAAGAAAAAAAGGCGGGTGTAATCCGTCCAGGAACCACAGTCGATGACTTCAAAGATGTGAAGGATTTTTTACGTCCCAATCTTTTGGTATTTACCAACTGCAAGAAAGTACTGCTCGAAGGCATAACCATACAAAATTCACCAGCTTGGAATCTGCATCCGCTAATGTGTGAGGATATGACCTTGCGTAAACTAACAGTTCGCAATCCATGGTATGGTCAGAATGGTGATGGCGTGGACGTGGAGTCCTGTAAGAATGTACTCATCGAAGACTGTACATTTGATGTAGGCGATGATGGAATATGTATTAAGTCAGGACGGGATAAAGCTGGACGGGAGCGTGCGATGCCAACTGAAAATGTGATTGTCCGCAATAATGTCGTTTATCATGCACACGGAGGCTTTGTCATCGGAAGCGAAATGAGTGGCGGCGCACGTAATATTTGGGTAGAAGATTGTTCTTTTATCGGTACAGACATTGGCCTTCGGTTTAAAACAACAAGAGGCCGCGGTGGAATTGTAGAGAACATCTACATCAACAATATCAATATGGTCAACATTCCAGGAGAAGCGATTCTCTTCGACATGTATTATGCAGCGGTAGATCCGGTTCCGATGGCCGGTGAAAAAAGAGCCGCCGTAAAAACCGTTACACTTCCAGTCACTGAAGAGACGCCACAGTTTAGGAATTTTTATATTAAAAATATTATGGCAAAAGGAGCCTCAAAAGGCATCTTCTTCCGTGGCCTGCCTGAAATGCATATCCAGAACATTTGGATTGAAAATGCAACATTGGAAGCCAGCAAAGGGATCGAAATTATTGAAGCTTCTCATATAAATTTAAAAAACATCGCATTAAAGACGAAGGAAAGCAATCCTTTAATTTCAATAGAGAATGGTAGCAAAATAAATCTAGATAATATTCAAGCTTTGGATATACCCGAGCTGTATATTCAGGTCGCCGGAGAGAAAAGCGCCGATATTCGTTTATTGAAATCCAATGCAAAAACGGCAAAAACAGTCAGTCAATTTACGGCAGGAAGTACAAACAAATCCTTAACAATCAAAAATTAGGAACCTGATGAGAAAGCTATTTTTAATTCTTTTAAACCTTACAGCGCTTGTTCCATTTTCAGGATTTGGACAACAGAAGCCCCTTTCCGAACAAATGGCCAATACTGTACTTGATCAACTCTATCCAGATTCCCTGTTTAATAGGACCAATAAGTTTCCAAAATGGTCTTATGACATGGGCGTTATTTTCGAAGGACTAACAGATGTGTGGCGCAATACCGCAGATGCAGAATATTTTAACTACATGCAATCGCGCATGGATGCCTATCTCAGTATTCCAGATTCTATCAAGAACTACAATGCTACCGATTTCAATATTGACAACATCAAAAATGGTACAGCACTGCTGACGCTTTATAAGGTAACAGGTAAAGAAAAATATCTGAAAGCTTGCCATCAATTGTATGCTCAGCTTCAAAAACATCCACGAACAAATGAGGGTGGGTTCTGGCATAAGAAAATTTACCCTTACCAAATGTGGTTAGATGGCCTCTATATGGGGCAACCGTTTTATGCCGAATATGCTACTTTAATGAATATTCCAACAGCTTTTGATGATATTGCCAATCAGTTTAGCTACATGGAAAAAAATGCGCGCGACCCAAAAACAGGTCTCCTCTACCATGGTTGGGACGAATCAAGAAAAGAGCGCTGGTCTGACCCAAAGACAGGGCTATCACCGCACTTTTGGGCAAGAGGTATGGGTTGGTATGCCATGGCACTTGTAGACGTACTGGATTATTTTCCCGAAGAGCATCCACGTAGACAGGAATTGATTTCGATATTAAACAGAACGCTATCAGCAGTCATCAATTATCAGGATGCAAAAACTGGTGTCTGGTATGATATCGTGGATCTGGGAACAAGAAAAGGAAACTACCTAGAATCCTCCGCTTCAAGTATGTTTGTTTTTGCATTGGCCAAATCATTGCGTAAAGGCTATATCCCGGCCTCATTTCAAAAGAACCTAGACCACGGGTACAAAGGTCTTGTTAACGAGTTTATCTCTACTGCGGGCGAAAACCGTGTCAATCTTAATAAGACTGTGCAAGTATCAGGCTTAGGAGGCAAAAAATACCGGGATGGAAGTTTTGACTATTATATGAGCGAACCCGTCATCACCAATGACCCCAAAGGAATTGGTGCCTTTATCTTAGCTGCCTCCGAGGTAGAATTTTTACAGGCACAAAAGGGTAAAAAAAGACGCACTGTTACCCTGGACAACTATTTCAATAATGAATACAAAAAGACCCCATCAGGTGCACTTAAACCTTATCATTACCTTTGGGATGGCAATGACAACAATGGGTTCTCTTTATTAGGCCATATTTTTGAAAAACATGGCGGTACATTAACAACACTCCGCTCTGCCCCAACCAGTCAAAATCTGGCCAAGTCCAGTATCTACATCATCGTCGATCCGGATACAGAGAAAGAAACTGAACAACCCAATTTTATGAATGAAACCGATGCGCAACAAATTGCACAATGGGTCAAACAAGGCGGGGTTCTGGTTCTTTTCTTAAATGATAGTGGCAACTGCGAAATAGCCAAATTCAACACTCTTGCGAAAAAGTTCGGCATCACCTTCAATGAAGATAGCCGCAACCGGGTTAAAGGAAAAGAATTTCAAACGGGTGCAATCCAGATCCCAAAAGGCAATTCGATTTTTCCAAATACAGCTAAGATTTATGTAAAAGAAATCTCTACACTACAAGTAAATCCTCCCGCCCGATCGGTGATCAAGGACAAAGGAGACAACATCATCGCAACAGCCAGGTATGGAAAAGGAACTGTATTCGCTATAGGGGATCCTTGGTTATATAATGAGTATACAGATGGGCGAAAACTTCCAAAGGAGTATGAGAATTTTACTGCGGCAAATGATTTAGTGCAATGGTTATTCAAGCAAACTAATAAATAGGTCGCATGAAAAAGATATATATTATAAACATCATTTTAGCCGGGCTGTATTACCCTTATTGTAATGCACAGCAATCGGTTTCAAAAGATACGTTGGCCGAAAAGATGTTAATATATCAATTATCCAATGGGGCATGGCCTAAACAGTTAACCGACCAAAGTGTTGTAAATTACCAACTCCCTTTGACCGAAAAACTGAGGCAGAAAATTAGAAATACCGGTACAGACCATGCAACATTAGACAACAATGCGACAACACGAGAAATTAATAGCCTGATCCAAGCTTTTAATGCTACAAAAAATCGTGACTATCTCATCGCAGCGGAGAAAGGGATTGACTATCTCTTAGCTGCACAGTATGATAACGGTGGTTTCCCTCAGTATTACCCGAACAAATCGCTTTATAGAGCTGAAATAACCTATAATGATAATGCGATGATCAACGCCTTGATTGTATTAGACAATATTGCCAAAGCCAAAAAGGGCTTTGAAGAGGTTGCTCCGCATTATAAAACGAAAGCACAAAAAGCCGTATCCAAAGGTATATCTTGTATATTAAAAACACAGATTATCCAAAATGGGCAGCCTAGTATATGGGCGGCACAGTACAATGAAAAGAGTTTAACGCCTGCCCAAGCGAGAAAGTTTGAACCGGCCTCTTTAAGTACAAGCGAATCCGTCGCGATCGTGCGTTTTCTCATGGCACAAGATGCTACCGCCGAAATCCAAAATGCTGTTATACATGCGATAGCCTGGTTTCAGCAAAATGATATCGAAGGTTATCGATTCGATCGGGCGTTAAATAATAAAACAGGGGCATACGAACGAAAACTCATCACCGATAATCAATCAGTTATCTGGGCCCGTTTTTATGACCTCAAAGACAACAGGCCATTATTCGGTGATCGTGATAATTCAGTTAAGTATAATTTTGAAGAATTATCTGAAGAAAGAAAAAATGGATACGCCTGGTTTGGAAACTGGCCAGAAAAACTAATTCAAAAAGATTATCCAAAATGGATGAAACAACATCAAATTCAATAATATAAAATAGCAATCAGATGCTGCTAACAAGAAATACATTACAAACGATTACCGCTGATTTTGTCAACAAACCTACAGCGGCCTCTTACCTATACCCTGAGAAAATACTTCAGTTCGGCACTGGAGTATTACTTCGCGGGCTCCCAGATTATTTTGTTCATAAAGCAAATCAGCAAAACCTATTTCAGGGAAGAATTGTAGTTATAAAATCAACAAGTGCAGGTGTCACCGACGCATTTACCCAACAAGACAACCTGTACACCTTAGCTATTAAAGGATTAGAGGAAGGAAAGGAAATATCGAGTTACGAGGTTAATAATAGTATATCACGTGTGCTGACAGCAAACCAGCAGTGGAAAGAGATCTTAAAAAGTGTAGAGAATCCTACGCTTGAGATTGTTTTCTCTAATACGACTGAAGTTGGTATCGTCATGAGCAATGACCTTATCGATGATAATCCTCCGGCCTCTTTCCCAGGAAAACTTTTAGCCCTATTATATCATCGGTTTGTTCATTTCAACGGCGATAAGGATAAGGGTTTGACAATTGTTCCGACCGAACTAATCTCCGATAATGGAAGTAAGCTCAAGAAAATTATATTCGATCTCGCCTTACATAATAATCTGTCAACAGACTTTCAAGAATGGCTTGCTTCTGCTAATGATTTTTGCAATACTTTGGTTGATCGGATTGTTCCTGGAGCGCTTTCCCCAGCAGACTATACAAATACTACCGCGTTGTTAGGTTATGAAGATCAATTGATGATTATGGCTGAACCATTTCGCTTATGGGCCATTGAAACCACCTCTGAGCGCGTAAAACAGCGGCTTTCATTTGCTGTTGCAGACTCAAACGTTCTATTGGTTCCTGCTATCGAAAAGTATAAAGAGATCAAACTTCGATTACTTAATGGAACACATTCATTAAGCTGCGCAATTGCGCTGCTGGCAGGATTTAAAACTGTAAAAGAGGCAATGCAAAATTCAGCATTCAATCAATTTGTTCGCCTTTTAATGAATGATGAGATTGGGCCATCTATTCTAAGCAACACCATCTCTGCTACGGATATCAATGATTTCTCTTCAAAAGTGATCGATCGTTTTGCTAACCCCAATTTAGCGCATAAATGGGAAGCTATAGCCTTAAATTACAGTTCCAAAATGGCCATGCGAAATATCCCTCTTTTGGAGAAATGGTATTCCAAAACAACGGAAGCCCCAGCACTTTTTGCGCTAGGATTTGCCGCATATCTTTATTTTCTTAAATCAGATAAGACAAACGGACAGTATACCCGAACAATTAATGGGCACACTATTGAGCTGCAAGATGATTCGGCTGCTTTCGTATTTGATGCTTGGCAAGCGCCTGAACATACCGTAGTAAAGGTCTTGTCAAACGCTGATCTATGGGGAAAAGATTTAACAAAATATCCTAATTTCAAAGAAGCTGTAGCTCAAAAATTAGAATTAATCATGCATGATGGAGCCGTCAATGCCCTAAAAACGTTGGAGTATGAAAAGTAAAGTATTAAAGATTCACCCGAAAGATAATGTGTTGGTTGCCGTGCAAGACCTCAAAAAAGGCGATGCAATATCGTTTGAAGGCATACATTACATCCTACAGGAGGATATTCCAGCCAAGCACAAATTTTTTATGCAAGCAATGCGCTTTGGCGACGAGATTTATATGTATGGCGTACTTGTGGGGAAAGCACAATTTGATATTCCACAGGGAAGTATCATGAATACTGACAACACGAAACATGCAGTTGAACCTTATCATTTTAGACCTTCTCATTATCATTGGGAAAAACCTGATATTTCACGATTTGAAGGCCGGACCTTTAATGGTTATGTGAGGGAAGATGGTCGAGTCGGTACAGCTAACTATTGGCTTTTCATCCCGACCGTATTCTGCGAGAACAGAAATTTAGATGTTATCAAAGAAGCACTTTATAATGAACTTGGCTACTCGGTTACCGGAAAATATAAGAGTTTCACGCATCAGCTATTGAAAGCGTACGAAAAGGGCGAAGCATTGGATATATCCTCATTGGAGAAATTAAATAATGTTTCTGATCAAGCGGATCGTACTTTTGAGCATGTTGATGGCATTAAGTTTTTAAATCATCAGGGAGGCTGTGGTGGCATCCGTCAGGACGCAGCGATATTAAGTAAATTATTGGCTGCTTATGCTGATCATCCCAATGTTGCGGGTGTTACTGTGCTAAGTCTAGGTTGCCAAAACCTACAGCTAAATGACCTAATTAACGATATCAAGCTTCGTAACCCTAACTTTGATAAACCACTGTACCTCTTTGAACAACAGCAATCAAAGAGCGAGGAGCAATTGATTAAGGAGGCTATCTTACAGACTTTCATTGGTTTGACCGAAATCAATAAATTTGCCAGACAACCCGTACCCTTAAGCAAGTTGACTTTGGGTGTCAAATGTGGTGGCAGCGATGGATTTAGCGGAATATCTGCTAATCCCGCGGTTGGTTATACGGCAGACCTTTTGGTTGCATTGGGGGGCAAGGTTCTCCTAGCGGAATTTCCAGAATTATGTGGAGCGGAACAGAATCTAATAGACCGTACTTTGGATCCAAAGGCCGCCAACAAATTCATTGATCTAATGACAGCATATAGCAATGCCGCAGAAGCTGTAGGTTCAGGATTCTATATGAATCCATCGCCCGGAAATATCCGCGATGGACTCATTACAGACGCAATTAAAAGCAATGGAGCCGCAAAAAAAGGAGGTACATCACCAGTAGTAGATGTTTTGGATTATACCGAGGAAGCAACAAAAGCAGGTCTCAACCTCGTTTGTACACCAGGCAATGATGTCGAAGCCACCACAGGGAAAGCTGCGGCCGGCGCTACCTTAATTTTATTCACAACTGGACTGGGAACGCCTACCGGAAACCCAATATGCCCAGTTATAAAAGTTGCTACAAATAATGTTTTAGCAAATAAAATGGCCGACATTATCGATATCAACACAGGACCCATTATCGACGGAGATAAATCTATCCAAGAAATGGGTGAAGATATATTAGAGTATTGTATCAAAGCAGCCAGTGGCGAAATAACTCCCAAGGCTGTTCAACTAAACCAAGATGACTTCATACCATGGAAAAGAGGTGTGAGTTTATAAATTAGTATATAGTATGAAAGCTTTTTTAGACGACAATTTTTTATTGAATACAGAAACAGCAGTAGCGCTGTACCACAATTATTCAAAACACCTGCCCATTATTGATTATCATAATCACTTGATCCCTGAGCAGATCGCAAACAATGCCAAGTTTGAAAATATCAGTCAGGTTTGGCTTTATGGTGATCATTACAAATGGCGAGCAATGCGCACCAACGGCATCCATGAACGATATATCACAGGCGATGCATCAGATGAAGAAAAATTCATTAAATGGGCCGAAACAGTTCCCTATACATTACGTAATCCATTACATCACTGGACTCATCTGGAATTGCAAAGATACTTCGGTATAACAGATTTGTTATCTCCAAAAACTGCATCGAAAATATATGCTGACGCAAGCGCTCAACTGCAACAGGATACGCATTCAGTACGCGGGTTGTTAAAAATGATGAATGTTGAGGTCGTTTGTACAACTGATGACCCTATTGATAGCTTAGAATTTCATCAGCAATTTGCAAAGGAAAAAGAATCGTTCAAGATGCTTCCGGCATTTCGTCCGGATAAAGCCATGAACTCCGATGATATACCAGCACTGAATCAATATATTGACAAGCTAGAAGAGGTCGGCAATAACCACATTGGTAATTTGGGAGACTACCTGAAAGCATTGAAAGCTAGGCATGATTTTTTCGCTGCCAATGGCTGTAAGGTATCTGATCACGGTTTAGAGCAAATCTATGCCGAGGATTATACCGAACAGGAAATCACGGCTATATTTGACAAAATTCGAAACAAGAAAGAAATATCTTCTGCTGAAAATATAAAGTTCAAATCAGCCATGTTAGTTTATTTCGCTGAATGGGATCACGAAAAAGGCTGGGTACAACAGTATCATTTGGGTGCCCTACGCAATAATAATGCGCGTATGCACCGTTTGATCGGTCCGGATACAGGTTGGGATTCGATCGGAGATTTTAGCCAGGCGCGCGCATTGTCAAAATTTTTAAATAAATTAGACAATCAAGATAAGCTAACCAAGACAATCTTGTATAATCTCAATCCATCGGATAATGAGCTTATTGCTACAATGATCGGGAATTTCAATGACGGTTCTATAAAGGGAAAAATTCAGTTTGGCTCCGCTTGGTGGTTTTTAGACCAAAAAGATGGAATGACAAAACAGATCAATACACTATCAAATATGGGTTTATTAAGCCGTCTGGTAGGTATGTTGACCGATTCAAGAAGTTTTCTTTCTTTTCCAAGACATGAATATTTCAGAAGGTTGCTATGTGACATTTTTGGACAAGACATTGAGAAAGGTGAGATACCAAACGATATCGAATGGGTGGGAAAAATCATACAGGATATCAGCTATAATAATGCAAAAGAATACTTTGAATTTTAATACATATGCAGGGTAAAGTTTTAAGCTTTGGAGAATTGTTGTTGCGGATCTGCCCCGACATCGAACAGGATTGGATTGAACAGCATCAATTACCCTTCTATATTGGTGGGGCAGAATTAAATGTGGCCACCGCCTTGGCGCTGTGGAATGTACCTTCATCTTATTTATCTGCCATTCCACAAAACGCCATTTGCGAGGGCATCGATCATTATCTACAGCGTAGGAATATTGATACGTCTGCCATGCGATGGACAGGGGATCGTTTGGGGATCTATTATCTTCCTAAAGGAAAAGACCTTAAAAATGCAGGCGTGATCTATGATCGTGCCAATTCCGCATTTGCAAACCTTAAGGTAGGCAGTATAAACTGGGATGAGGCATTTTTGGACGTCAAATGGTTTCATTTTTCTGCCATCTGCCCCGCAATTAGCCAAGATATAGCAAATCTCTGCCTAGAAGCAGTAAAAAAAGCGCAGGAAAAGAGCATTTTCGTATCCTTGGATCTTAACTACCGCTCCAAGCTCTGGAAATATGGCAAAGCCCCAAAAGAGATCATGCCCGAAATTGCCAAACACTGCAATTTAATCATGGGTAATATCTGGGCAGCACATCAAATGCTGGGCACTCAATTGGACGAACGGTTTCTAACTCAATCTTCTGGATATAAAGAAGAAGATCTACAGCTGCAGGCAGATCAAACAAGTCGAGAGATCATCGCCACCAATCCGCTTTGTCAATATGTCGCCAATACATTCCGTTTTGACCATCAAGACAAAGGAATAAAGTATTACACAACCTTATTCGATAAAGATAGTTTGATCAAATCAACGGAATACGTTGCCGAAGAAATTTTGGATAAAGTGGGCAGTGGTGATTGCTTTATGGCGGGACTGATTTATGGCTTATACTCCAACCTATCGCCAAAGGAAACCTTGGAATTTGCAACACTCGCTGCTTTTGACAAACTATTTATTGCCAGCGATGCCACCACAAGCACAGTGGAAGATATAAAAAAAAGAATGATAGCATGAATTTGAAAGAGATAGTACTAGAGAAAATCATTGAACAGGGGACACTTCCTCTTTTCTTCCATCACGATAAGGAAGAAAGTATCAACATTTTGCGTACATTATACCGTGCAGGTATACGTGTCTTTGAGTTTACCAATCGAGGACCTGAAGCACTTGGTGTATTTGAGCATTTGGTAGCTGTTAAAAATCTTGAAATGCCGGACCTTTACTTGGGTATTGGCACAATTAAATCTGTCGAGGAGGCTCAACAATTTCTACAAGTAGGTGCAGACTTTATCGTCTCACCCTTGGTGAATGCGTTGGTCGGATCTTTAGTGCACGAACAGCACAAGCTATGGATTCCGGGTTGCATGACTCCTACAGAGATATATGCTGCACAACAACAGCAGGCTGCACTTATTAAATTGTTCCCGGCAAATATTCTAGGTCCAGCTTTTATGTCTTCTATACGCGATCTTTTTAAAGGTCAGAAATTTATGCCTACGGGGGGTGTAGAAATCGAGATGGAAAATTTAAAAGCATGGTTCAAATCTGGGGTATGTGCCGTCGGGATGGGCAGCAAACTTATTGACCCGAAAGATACAAGCAATTTATTTGAGAACACCAAAAAGGCCCTTGAATTTGTCTCGAAAGCACGATAAATAATAAATAAACTATAAAACCCATTATGATGAATACGGAGAAAAAGGGTAATTACCGTTGGGTAATATGCTCCCTGCTATTTTTTGCTACTACGATAAACTATCTGGACCGCCAAGTGTTGTCATTGACCTGGAAAGATTTCATCAGTCCAGAATTTCATTGGACTAATACAGACTACGGCAATATCACGGCCTTGTTTTCCATTTTTTATGCCGTCAGCATGCTCTTTGCAGGACGTTTTGTGGATTGGATGGACACAAAAAAAGGATTTCTGTGGGCGATAGGAATCTGGTCCATTGGAGCCATATTACATGCATTTTGTGGTATAGCGACCTCAGGGATCGTGGCTGGCGAATGGTTTGTTGGATTTGAAGGAGCAAAAGAAGCTATTTCTCATGTCAACAACGTGGGTTTGGTAATTAGTGTCAGTGTCAACTTATTTATATTTGCGCGGTTTGTACTAGCTGTTGGTGAAGCGGGCAATTTTCCGGCAGCAATCAAAGCTACAGCAGAATATTTTCCAAAGAAAGACCGCGCACTGTCTACTAGTATCTTCAATTCGGGCGCGACAATAGGCGCTTTGGCGGCACCGTTGAGTATTCCCGTTATCGCTGCTCACTGGGGCTGGGAAATGTCGTTTATCATTATCGGAGCTTTAGGTTTTGTCTGGATGGGATTTTGGATCTTTCTCTATAAAAAACCGTATGAAAACCCAAAAGTAAATGCTGCGGAATTGGCCTATATCAACCAAGATGACCACGAAGAGCCGCCGGCACACAGCGGAGATACAAAACTGCCAAGAACAACCATTTCAGAATGTTTGAAGTACAAACAAACCTGGGCATTTGTCTTTGGAAAATTTATGACAGATGGTGTTTGGTGGTTTTTCTTGTTTTGGATGCCAGCCTATCTTTCCGCGGTATATAATATAAAATCATCAGATACCGAAGGACAGTTGGCTATTTTTGTGCTTTATGCTATCACTATGCTTTCTATTTATGGCGGTTGGCTACCCACTTATTTTGTCGAGAAAAAAGGAATGAATGCCTATGAAGGACGTATGAAAGCCATGCTGCTATTTGCGTTTGTGCCCCTTGTGGTGCTGTTAGCCCAACCGTTGGGACATATCTCCTACTGGATTCCTGTTATCTTAATTGGTTTTGCCGGCGCAGCGCACCAATCTTGGTCAGCTAACATCTTTTCAACGATTGGCGATTCTTTTCCAAAACGTTCCATAGCAACTGTTACAGGAATCGGTGGACTTGCCGGCGGTGTCGGCGCATTTATTATCAATAAAACTTCTGGTTTGTTGTTTGATTATGCAAAAGAAACTCAGATGACTTTTATGGGATTTAAAGGAGAAGAAGCGGGATATTTTATTATCTTTTCTTTCTGTGCCATCGCCTACTTAATTGCTTGGGTTGTAATGAAAACCTTAGTACCTAAACTTATTTTAATAAAAAATTAACAAATATTGCAAAATTTATATTATATTAGCGATATCTTTATAAATATCAATCTAAACCATTTTTAAAAACAATGAGCTTAAACTTAGAAGGTATCTTCTACGAGGAGAAAGACATTCCCGCAGAATTTACACTGGACGAACAGGTCGATCAAAGAGAGTTCCTTTCCAATGGAGAAATGATTTCTTGGACGGGTCAAGTAAACGAAGTTTTTTCACCAATTTGTGTGAAGACCAAGGATGGCTTGAAACGTAAACGTATCGGTAGTTTCCCTGTTTGTACTGAAAAAGAGTCCATGGAAGCCCTAGAAGCAGCTGTAAAAGCATACGACAATGGGCGTGGAGAATGGCCAACAATGAGTGTTGCCGATCGTATTACTTGTGTTGAAAATTTCACACAAAAGATGATTGCAAAGAAGGACATTGTAGTCAAGCTTATTATGTGGGAAATTGGCAAATCCTATGCTGACTCCGTAAAAGAGTTTGATCGTACCGTAGAATACATCTATGCAACGATCGATGCATTGAAAGATATAGACCGTGATTCTTCTCGTTTTCAAATCGAACAAGGTATCATTGCCCAGATCAGAAGATCCCCATTGGGCGTAGTCCTTTGTATGGGACCTTTCAACTATCCTTTGAATGAAACATTTACAACCCTGATTCCAGCATTGATCATGGGAAATACAATGTTATTCAAACCACCTAAACACGGGACTTTATTACACTATCCGTTATTGGAAGCTTTTAAAACAAGCTTTCCTAAAGGTGTTGTCAATACCATTTATGGACGTGGAAACAAGATTGTCCCAAGCTTGATGCAATCAGGAAAGATTAATGTCTTGACTTTGATCGGTTCCAGCCGTGTTGCTGATGAGCTTAAAAAACTTCATCCAAAAGTCAATAGACTTCGTGCAATCCTTGGACTCGACGCCAAAAATGCAGCGATCATTACAAAGGACGCAGATTTAAATCTAGCTGTCTCCGAAACTGTATTGGGCTCCCTTTCATTCAATGGACAGCGTTGTACCGCATTAAAAATTGTTTATGTACACCGCAGTTTAGCACAAGAATTCTTAAAACGCCTTTCGGCAGAAGTTGCGAAATTGAAATATGGAATGCCTTGGGAAAAAGGAGTGTCTTTAACCCCTCTTCCTGAAGTTAATAAGCCGGCTTATTTGACAGAATGTATAGAGGACGCAAAAGCCTATGGCGCAAAAGTAATCAATGAAAATGGTGGCCAGGTAGCTGAATCGTTCTTCTATCCAGCTATAGTTTATCCGGTCAATTCTCAAATGAAACTTTACAGAGAAGAACAATTTGGGCCAGTTATCCCCGTAGTTCCTTTTGACGATCTCGAAGAGCCAATCGAATATTTAATTAGTTCATCACATGGACAGCAGGTCAGTATTTTCAGTAATAATGCTGCTGTAGTCTCTTCTCTGATTGATCCATTGGTGAATCAGGTAAGCCGTGTCAATATCAATTGTCAATGTCAACGCGGTCCAGATACATTCCCTTTCACAGGAAGAAAAGACAGTGCCGAAGGAACATTATCTGTTGTAGATGCATTGCGCTCGTTCTCCATCCGTTCTTTGGTTGCTGCCAAGTTCACAGAAGAAAACAAAAAATTGCTGAATGAGATCGTTAGCGAAAATGAATCCAACTTCTTAAGTACAAAATACATTTTCTAACTCGTATTATTCGTTAAAAAAGCGGCATCAGTAGCTGGGTTAATCCCAACAACCGATGTCGCTTTTTTATGGCATTTGCTGAATCACTCCGCTATTACATTTTTTTCAAATTAGGTAGCTTCAAATCGCGAATCCCCTCAATAACCATTTTAGCAACTTCCATTGCTCCAAAAGTATTCAGGTGTGTGTCATCTTGTTTCCCGTTTGGATAATTTTTATCTCCCTTTTCCACATATAGAAACAAATGTTTACTCTTTTTATCACCATAGTACTTTAGAAGTTTTGTTGTTTTATTTTCCATATCAATACAGGGTACCTGTTTATCCTTCGCTACTTTTTTTGTTATCTTAGGATAGTTTCCATGCGTCGGGACCAGCTTTCCATTCTCGAATTTACGGCGAGCAATAGGCGTAAGTAAAATTGGGATTGCGCCCTTTTCTCTTGCTTGATCTATATAAAAAACTAAATTATGTTCAAATTCAGATAGAGAGGTTCCCACATTTGGCTTATCAATTTTTTCGTCATTATGGCCAAACTGTATTAACACATAATCGCCAGGCTTCAGATTGTCAAAGATGGGCTGCCAATGGTTAACTGTATCCATATTTTTCCCGATATCCTGTTTAAAAGATTTAGAGCTCCTACCATTTAGGGCTTTATTTTCTACCCTTACTTCGCCACTCAATAATTCGGCAAAAGCCATTCCCCATCCGGTCTCGGGGAACGTTCTTTCTTGCTTATTAGCGGCAGTAGAGTCTCCGATAATATAGATTATCGTGGGATCCTTAGCTTTAAATGCGAATAGGATCGTCAGAATTACGATACATGATATCAAAATAGATCTTTTCATACTATAATTTTTTATTCTGCTAATGGGCTGCTAAATCTGAGACGGCTATAAGAAGCTTAACAGCTATAAAAATAAAGCCCCATAAATACCAAATCCGGCGCTATACCTCCAGTTATTCACTATTAATTCGTATTCAATTTAGAATGCCATTATGTCAAAAGGTTCTTTTCCTATTTTTTAACGGTCATTTATATTGACCAAACTTCCTATGCAATACTCTTACCGCATTTCATTGGTTATCATATAATCAAGTTTACAAAGTATATTTCTTTTTAGCTATCGACATGCTATAAAAAATTACGCAAACGTTACCGGCAACGTTACAACAATCAGAAAATTAGGTTTTGTAGTTTTTTTTAGCTAATATTATATTCTATTTTGCCAGTTATGAAATTCGAAAACTATACGATCAAAGACATTGCTAAAGCCCTCAACTTATCGACTTCAACGATTTCTAGAGCTCTTAGAGATAGTTATGAAATAAGCCCTGAGACGAAAAAGATTGTATTGGAATATGCAGAAAAAATAAACTATCGAGCTAACCCCATTGCGAGAAGTCTAAAAGAGCGTCGAAGTCATTCCATTGGTATCATTGTAAGTGAAATCGCCAATAATTTCTTTTCTCAGGTCATAAATGGAGTGGAATCCATTGCCTATGATAAAAATTTTCAAATCATTATTTCGCAGACGCATGAGTCTTCGGAAAGAGAGCGTTTAAATGTTGAATACCTCACTTCCAGATCTATTGACGGATTGCTGATTGCATTATCTTCGGAAACGGAAGATATTTCGTATCTCCATAAGTTGAAAGAGCGGGGATTTCCCATCGTCTTTTTTGACCGCATCCCACAACAATTTGATACGCATAAAGTCATTGTAAACAATCAACAGGGGGCTTACGATGCTACGCAACATCTCATAAAGCTCGGAAAAAAGCGTGTAGCCCACTTAACCAATTCCAAATCACTTTCCATCACAAAGGATAGATTGGAAGGTTACAAAAAAGCTTTGATGGCCAATCATATTGATTTTGATCCTAATTTGGTTAAATATTGTCAATACGGTGGTCTACACTTAGATGAGATTGAAAAATCGATCGAAGAACTTATTCTCGTGGGCTTTGATGCGATCTTTATCTCCGGAGACAAGCTGACGACAGGTTATTTACATGTAGTAAAAAAAAGAAACATAGAAGATCTGAAGCATGTTGCTATTGCTGGATTTACAAATTCGAATGTTGTAGAATTATTCTCGGCCAATATCACTGTGATCAGACAACCTGCTTTCGAAATGGGAAAAATTGCCACCGAATTATTAATCAAACTGATCGAATCAACCTATCCGATCACCGACTTTGAGACGCGGATACTCCCAACGCAACTCATAAAAAGCAATTAAAACGTCACATACTAACCCCTAGGGGAAATTTCCCCTAGGGGTTAGTCTAATCCGTTTTCTTATTGAGCCCGTTCCTTCTCTTCGTTACTTGTATCTTTCTTACGATAATTATTTTTTAAATTTCCAAATTTGTACGAATAAGTCAATCTTATCACCCTGCGATCCTGATACTGCCTGATGCTCGAATCAAAGGGACCAAAATTGGTGGTGAGATTTTGATTTCCCGTATTGAACACATCACTTACGGCCAACTTCAATGAGCTGCGCTGATCCTTAAATGTTTTGGTAGCACCTAACTCCATATCCCATCTGCTTTCGAGGTCATATACATTATATTTAAAAGGAGAGAAATAGCGTAGATTGACATTTGCGGAAAGACTCTTGCTCAATTTGAGCGTATGCATGGACATCGCTTGCAAAAGAAATGATTTCCTTTTAACCGGAAGACCAGCAATCATACCATCAAAATCAAAGTATATACCTGTAATATTGTTATTCATGCTCCAAACCTTAGACACCGTAACCGGAATATTGAGATTGACATAAGAAGTTAAGTTCTTACCCAAATTCTCTCGGATTACCCAGGTTGTACCCTGTACCGAATCTTGCCCCATACTTTCTACAATCGCATCTCTGACATTGTTGACACCTAGTGTTATATTATAACGCTGCAAGAGCGTATAACTCAATGTAAATTCATTGGAAAATTGTGGATTCAGATATGGGTTTCCGCGCTCAAACGTTAATTTGTCAATATAGTAGTCAAATGGATTCAATTGTCTATAATTTGGACGGGTTACTTTTCGTGTATAGCCTAACGACAAAATATGGTTCTCATTTAATGAATACGTCAGGTTAGCATTGGGAAAGAGTTCAAAATAACTACGCTTCACACGTTTACTCATCGTCAAGGAATTACCATCCGAAAAAGTATACTCTCCTCTTAACCCTGCCTTTAGTGACCATTTTCCAATTGTGTTATTATAGTCCAGATAACCTGCCGCTATCTGTTCTTTATATACAAAATGATTCGTCCGTGTAACATCATTTGTCCACAGGTTACTTTCGAATATCTCAAATAACAAATCGTTGTCAGATTTGACATTCGAATATTTTGCTCCCATTTCAAGCTTTGAATTTTTGGATAACGGATGCTCATAATCTAGTTTTGCCACGTAAATATCAATCCCGATCGGCATACCGCTACGCTCCAGCTCTAATGGTGCAATCGGGTTCATACCGGGATTAAAATATTGATTGTGATAGTCAACCCTTTTGCTACTTTTGAATTTGCTCCAATCCAAATCAACGGTGAGCTTCCGCCCATTGGAGTCTATTCTGAACTCATTGTTTAGATTAGCAGAATAACGGTTGAATAATTCTTTGAAAGTAGATGACGAGATTAATATCGTATCATAAATAGACACAGCTTTTCCAATATTGGTTCTACTGTTATTATCATTATATTCGGTATTATTGGAACCGTTGAATTGCACAGTCAACGTATTTCTTGACGATGTTTTTTGTTCGACACCAAAACGGTAAGAATGATTGCGTTCTTCTTCATTCAGTGTTGACTTTTGTTCGAAATATTTCTTTTCACCATCATTCTGGATAACACGATCCAAATAAAGCTTTCGATCAAACTTTTCATCAGAATAGGCATAGGATCCGAATAACGTTGTATTGTTCTTTTTGTAATTTAGCGATAAAGAGCTGTTTCCTCTAAATTTTTCCCCTCGTCCTGCCGTTAGATTGAAGCTCCCGTTAAATCCCTCCATTCGATTCTTTTTAAGGACAATATTGATCGTGCCGGCAGCTCCTTCTGCATCATCTTTTGCCGATCTGCTCGTAATCACTTCTACGGATTTAATTTGATTGCCGTCTGTACTTTTTAAGAAATTCAACAGCTGTTCACCGGACATATAGGTTTGTCGTCCATCAATCGTAACCGCTACACCTGATTGCCCCATCAACTGTAAATTATTATTGTTATCCAAACTAACACCCGGTGCCCGCTGTACGATATCCAAAGCATTGTTACCCGCTGCTAGGGGCGAATTTTCTACGTTTAGAATCAGCTTACCCGGTTTACTTTCAACCATCGGGCGTCTACCTTCAACTGTAACTTCTTGCAGTTTTCTGTTATCAGCATCCAAATGAATCACTGCAAGCGAATGGTCGGACTTGCTAATATCAAAAGGTCCACTTCGGTTTGAGGTATACCCCACCATCTTCGCTTCAACAAGGTAGCTTCCTGGGCCCACATCCAAAAATTGGTATTCTCCAGCTTCATTGGTCACAACGGCTTTTAGGACAATAGCAGAGTTAGCTTTCATCAAGTATGCGGTTGCTAAGGGTAAGGGTATATTATTCGTTGTATGCACCTTTCCCGACACCTTCACTTGAGCTTGGACAAAGGAAACAATTAAAAAATTTAAGAGTAGAAAGTAAAAACACTTTTTCATTAGGATAATCTTTTTAGAGGCTATGGGCTTCTATGTGATATGCCCCTAGTTTCACAGGGAGACTTAATCACATGATAGTTTCATAATCGTATTGGCTTAAATCATTTGTCTTCCGCCGAAGATAGACGGAAGACAAGGTTAGTACTGCATGCTATTTTTTCTGAATGGTAACCCCATCCTTTTTTACATTGATGATCGTATCCCGGCGAATGACAATCGAAGTATCAGTGACTACGATCCCGTTACTATCGGCATCTTCTTCATCATCATTCGATGTTTTCGGAAGGAGTACGCATTTTAGTCCGAGCGAAGTCACGACAAATTCTACGTCCTTTACATCCTCGTTATAACGATCGCGGCATTCATAAAAGGAAATATCCCTTAATTTATCCTCTAGCCTATCGTTGATGACCAATTTTGTGCCCACCGGCAAAAACAAGGTAATATTTACTTCCTGATCCCGATAACGCTCACCTTCGGTCAATTGAAAAGCATTATCAAAAACCAGCGAACTCGAATCCTGTGTCAATGCATAGTTAATTTTTGCAGCTCTATCTGTAGCCATCTTATAGGTACTGCCTTTTGCAGAATATTCATAACGTACATAAGGCGCCTGCAAAGAGTCGATACGTTCTATGCGGATCCGGATATTACGCTTCAGATGCGAGGAAAGATTTTCGCTTTTTAATCCCATACTGCTCTTAACACCATTTTTCAGACGGATTACCCGCACATCATTTTCCTTCAGATAATATACCGGCTGCTTCTGTAACGGTTTTTCTTCCACGATCGTACTCGATTCTCTAAATTCTTTCGCTACCGAAGTTGAATAATAAATAAGTGCTCCGACAGACAGTAACCACACAACAAACAGTGTCGTTGTCAGGTAATTACTCATTGGCTTCTTCTCAAATAGCACCCGCAGAAGTAAGTAAAACAAACCGGCAAAAGGAATAAATACAGATAAAAAGCCAGCAATCAATGCAAAAGGGACTTCACTGGGATTCATCAGATAAAATGGTCCGGAATCGTCCATCACATCCGGAATAACATTCACGATGGCAAGGGCAAAGAAAATCAAACCTATAATCAAGCCTATCAGAGTCAACCCCACAATGATGACAAAGAAGACACCAATGACTTTAACAACTATCTGCAATAGCTTCGCTACGCCGTCGCCTGTGCGGTCCATGCCTCGCGAAAATGTTTCCTTCACACCGCTCATTTCTTCATCAAAAGAACGCTTGAAATTTTGGATATTAGGCGCCTCACCACGCATTTCCATTTTATCTGCTCTACTGATAGCCAATGGCATTACTATCCAAAGAATCACATATACCAACACACCGGATCCACCAATGACCACAAACAGTGCAAAAAGTAATCTGACCCATTTGGCTTCTATACCAAAAAAATGCCCTAGGCCACTACAAACGCCACTAAAAACCCGATCATCAGGGTCACGCATTAGCTTTTTACCCACTTTAAAACTGTCAGAATTTGCCGCGTGACGGAAAGCGGTATATTCGTCCTGATCTTCTGATTCAAAGTCACTCACTCTTCCCATTTGATCAATCACCGCGTTCACATCCTCCATGTTGAGCACCTCTTTGCTTCCCACTTGAATCTTCTCCGTAAACATTTCAGAAATACGATTCTCAATATCTTCCAAAATCTCACGGCTGTCTTCGGATTGACCAAAATGTCTCTGTATATCAATCATATACGACCTCAGTACTTCATAAGCATCTTCCTCAATATGAAAGACGATGCTATTTATGTTGATAATTATTGTCTTATTCATCGCTATTGTCTTTAACTGGTTTAGTTGAATCATCGTTTCTACCCACCAATGATGTGTTTACAGCAAACACCAATTCATTCCAGGTAACATCCAATCTTGCAAGGACATCAAGCCCTTCTTGAGTAATTTCATAATATTTTCTCGGCGGACCTGAAGTCGATTCTTTCCATATATAACTTAACAAGCCATTATTTTTTAGACGTGTTAAAAGCGGATATAGGGTTCCTTCCACAACCAACAATTGGGCTTTCTTCAGTTCGCTGATAATATCGGAGGCATAAATTTCTCCTCGAGAAATTATGGATAGGATACAATATTCAAGTATCCCCTTCCTCATTTGGATT
>JAQZAZ010000236.1 GCA_029239355.1 Sphingobacterium sp. | reverse complement strand
CCCGCTGGGATTCGAACCCAGGACCCATACATTAAAAGTGTATTGCTCTACCAGCTGAGCTACGGAATCCTTTCTGTTTTTGAAAGTGATGCAAAGGTATAAAAAGATCTGATTGTGCCCAAATATTTTTGTTTTTTTTGTTTGTTTATTTTATAACTACGTATGAATTACGCTGTTATTTTTTTAGAAAGAATAGATTCTTGTTTAATATTAGTAGAGTTTGATTGTAAATCGATCGATTTTATGTAAGCTATGTCGGTTTTTTGAAGAAATCCGACGTTATTAAATGAGAAAAGTCGGCATACCTTGCCGACTTTTCTATATTTTGAGAAGTATGGAGACGACATTATTCTGTCACAACGCCCATATTACTGAATTTGTCAATGCGTTCTTTGATCAATGTATCGCTGTCCTTTGCTGTCAATTCAGCTAGATCTTTCAATAATTGCTCTTTCAGATTAGCCGCTGCTTTTGCAGGATCTTGATGTGCACCACCTAATGGTTCAGGAATAATACCATCGATCAAGCCATTACCCAACATATCAGTGGAAGTTAATTTTAATGCTTCTGCAGCCTTCTCTTTATGATCCCAACTTCTCCATAAGATTGATGAACAAGATTCGGGAGAAATAACAGAATACCAAGTATGTTCCATCATATATACACGATTACCTACCCCGATACCCAAAGCTCCACCAGAAGCACCTTCACCTATAACCACACAGATGATCGGAACTTTAAGTACGGCCATCTCCATAAGGTTGCGGGCAATGGCTTCCCCTTGTCCCCGCTCTTCAGCTTCTAAACCTGGGTAAGCTCCCATGGTGTCGATTAATGTAATGACTGGTTTATTGAACTTTTCAGCCATTTTCATCAAGCGTAATGCTTTACGGTAACCTTCCGGATTGGCCATGCCAAAATTATGGTATTGACGCTCTTTGGTGTTTTTTCCTTTCTGATGACCAATGATCATGACAGAATTACCATCGATAGAGGCCATTCCACCTACAATCGCCTTGTCGTCTTTTACCGTGCGATCACCATGCAATTCAATAAATTCATCGCAGATGGCTTCAATATAATCATAAGTCTGTGGACGATCCTGATGCCGTGACATTTGAACGTTCTGCCAACCCGTTAAATTGCTGTATATTTCTTTTTCCGTAGAAGCAAGTTTTTCCTCAAGTTCACGAACGGTTGCGCTCATATCCACTTGGGTTTTTTCGGCAACTTGTGTTACCTTTTCAATCTGCAATTGCAAATCTGCAATTGGCTTTTCAAAATCAAACGTGGTTTTCATATATCTATTTTATGAAAATATTCAAGGGGCTAATTTAGCGCATTTTTTCCGAAATTAAAATTTGAGCATACAATATCATTGGAAATCCTTTGTTACATTTGCGTTATAATCATTGTGGTGGCTTAGTTTTTGATTGTAAGCCTATGAAAAATGTTGACTTATGCTGAAAAAATACTTTTACATTCTTTTCCTATGTATTCTGCCCATACTTGCAAGATCGGAGAGCTATCCGGAGGTGCTATTTGATAATAGTATAATCAATGGGAGCTACGCGAAAAGTATGGCACATTACACAGGAGAATCTTGGATACAAAATGTGAACCATAGCCTCCCGGTTTCAGATAGTTTGTTTTTTACACCTGGGAACTCATTGTCTTTGCGTTATGTTTCATCTCCCAATGGAAAATGGGAGGCCAGTATATTAAATGATAAGCAGAAATTTCAGTATATGATTGCCAAGGATGATCATTTAACCTTTAAATTATTTATCCAAAGCAATACTGAAAAGGGACAGTTGCCTAAAGTTGCCCTGCAACAACATGATTTGCGAAGCAATTCATTGGATATTAGCCATTATATTGACGACTTTGCGTACGATACCTGGCTCAATGTCTCTATCCCAGTATCAAAATTTGAAGGGATTACCATTGGAAAGGCGGTGTCCTCGTTGCTGCTTGAACAAAATGGAACCAGTGCAATTACACACCAGCTTTTTATTGATCAGATCGAGTTTTTGCCGAGAAACTACCCTAAGGTAAAGTTATCGTCAGCTGCTATTTTGTCTAAAATAGGTGCGGTGGACAAACAAGTTGAACTTATGTGGCAACTCCCCTTAACCCCGAGCATCCGCTACGTGAAAATTTATCGATCAGAAGATAAACTGAATTATCAGCCTATTGCAGTCTTACCGATCTATGTGCAGAAGTGTCTCGATCGTGTGAATGAGTATAATAAAACCTATTATTATAAAATTGCCTGGGTTGATTTTAACTATGTAGAGTCGCCGTTTTCAGATGTAAAAGAAATACAAACCAAAAAAGCGACCGATACGGAGATGCTAAGTTTTATTCGGAATGCTCACGTAAATTATTTTATTGATAATTATGATGTAAATAGTGGTATGTATCTCCCTGACCGTGGCAATCGTCAAGCTATTGTTTCAACAAATGAAACAGGCTATGCCATTTTAGGTTTGCTTGTCGCAGCTGAAAATAACTTGATATCCAGACAGGCGTTTTTATCCCGGTTGACACGTATGGTGAAATTTCTGAGTGCCGCGCAAAATCACCAGGGTGTCTTTACTGCTTTTTATGACGGAAGACTCGGAGTGCCTTTCTATCGTGATTCTGTACCAACTTATGATGTAAGGGCAACTTCGCATTTGATGGAGTCATTATTAATTGCCCGGGAGTACTTTACCAAGGATGATCCGCAGGAGCAATCACTACGGAAATCAATTACAGCATTATGGGAAAGGATAAATTGGAACTATTTTACAGACTGGAATAATCCAGATGTGCTTTGGAACAAATGGTCACCTATAGATAGTACCGCAAGATCTCGTCCACTCGGTGGATTTAATGAGAGTCTAAGTACCTATGTGCTTGCAATGTCGTCTCCAACGCATCCGTTAGCCACGTCGGCTTATACAAATGGATTTGCGACCAAACATACAGACGGAATAGACTTAAGCGATGAATTGAGTGTTTTGGCGCCAGAGATAAAAACAAAGTTGCATGATTCTCTAGCGCAAGTGATAAGTAGCAATCCCTTGATCGGTAATATGGGAAATACACCCGTTTCCATTTATTCGGATGATAAGGTGATTTTCGCCAAGAGCATTGCAGGGGGCAATCTGACTGAATCACTAATGTCTGTGTATAGGCCGTTTTTGATCATGAATCCCGATGGAAAAGTGGATAATTTTGTGAATTATAAAAAGTATTTATCGGATTATATCCTTGCTCATAAAAGGAGAGATAACGAATTGAATATCGGTACCAGGTTTACGGATATCTGGGGTGTCGAAAAAGCCGATGATGCTTACGAGGGGTATCTTGTTAATCCAGCAATATCAATAGCTTCTTATCCATTCGAAAAAGAAATAGGTTTGAAAGCCTTACGTAAATTTTATGAGGAGTACGCTGATGTCCTGTTCACACAATATGGATTCAGGGCATGGATCGATCTTAAAAACAATGACGTCTCTGAAAGTTACCGGGCGAGAAATCAGGCGACAATAGCGGTAATGATTGAAAATGCGAATTCGGGGATGATCTGGAAATTGTATGAACAGATTCCTGAAATTAAAAAGACATTGGATACGGTATATTTGAAGAAATAGATTTGTTACGATCCTGTGTAGGTAAAGAAGCACCTTTTTTGGACTTTTTTCCTTATATTTACACTGCTTAAATCGACAATAAATACGTTAAAAACGATGCTTAGAAAAATTAATTTGGGGCTATTAGCCGTATCTGCAAGTTTATCATTATTTTCTTGTAAACAACAGGCTATCGTAGTAAATCCTGGAGCTGTTGTCACAAAAGATGGAACGGATGATGGTTTGAAAAATGTGAAAAAGGACTTTAATGATGCGAAAAGGACTGATGAGGGAATCAAATTCAGTATTTCGTCGGATCTATTGTTCCCAACAAATTCTTCATATTTATCTGAAAAGGCAAAGACTGAAGTAAGTAAGTTAGCCGTGATCTTGAAAGAGAATAATAATAAAATTAAAGTCGATGGCTATACCGATGCTACTGGTACTGTCGAATATAATCAATGGCTTTCAGACAAACGTGCTGCATCCGTAAAGAAATTCTTGGTAGATTCGGGTGTACAGGAGTCGCGTATTACAGCTAAAGGTTTTGGGCAATCAAACCCTGTGGGTGACAATAAAACACCAGAAGGACGTCAAAAAAACAGAAGAGTGGAAGTAACAATCTTGGATAAAAAATAAAATTATCGGGATCCTTTTTCCTGAATGAAAAGCGAGATATTTTATAGATATATCGCTTTTTTTATGCCTTATTGACAGCTTCCCAACTTCTTTAAGGAATGAATGGAGTAGCCAATACCATACCTCCATATTGTAATCGGAATGGGTAAAATATAAATTTTAGCATAAGTTTGGAAGAAAGTACATCTATTGAAAAAAATGAATCGCTTAAACCTAGTTTTCGGGAAGCAATTCGGTTTTGGTTCATTCTAGGCTGGATAAGTTTTGGTGGAACGACAGGGCATATAACAATTATGCATGATTTCTTGGTGGACAAGAAAAAGTGGGTGAGTGGTAAAAAATTTTTTCAGGCATTGAATGCCTGCATGTTATTACCTGGCCCAGAAGCGCATCAATTGACAATTTATCTTGGCTGGAAATTACATGGTTTAAAGGGGGGGATATTGGCAGGACTATTTTTTATTTTGCCTTCTTTGTGTATCATATTTGGCCTCAGTCTCGTATACGTTTATTTCGGTCATTCAGCGTTTCTATCCGCTTTATTCTCGGGTTTAAAACCTGCGGTTCTTGCGATTATATTGTTTGCAACTTACAAGGTCGGACAAAAGTCATTATTGGGTACATGGCATTATACAGTGGCTTTACTTGCATTTCTACTTTCTTATTTTGTCAAAGTCCCCATGCCCTGGATTATTTTTGGAGTTATTATTTTAGGATTCTTACTTTATTTCTTAAAATCAAAGGAAGTGAAGCTTAAATCTGAACGTGAAGAAGATGACGATAAGGAACGGTTTTATCACGTTAATTCCCTGGAGATAGTACCATCAGTTTCTGTGCGCAAGATTTGTGTTCAATTTCTTGCTTTTTTTCTGTTGTGGTTAGGTCCATTTACTGCGCTTTACCTGTTTATGCCCGATGCCACATTTTGGAAGGAACTTTCTTTCTTATTTACAAAATCAGCATACTTTACTATTGGAGGGTCCTATACTGTTATTCCTTATGTGGCAAATTTGGTTACGGAGAAATTTTTTTGGTTGACAAAAACGCAAATGATTGATGGTTTTGCCTTGGCCGAGACGACACCAGGACCCTTGGTGATTGTATTGGCCTATGTCGGTTTTATGGCTGGATTCAATCATTTTGATCATTCTTATGCAATGGCCGCGATAGGCTTGGCAGCTACTGCTTATTTTACCTTTTTACCGAATTTTGCATTGATCTTTATTGGAGCTCCGCTTATCGAACGCTCTCAAAAAAATATGGCCATCCAATACGTACTTTCGTTGGTAACAGCTTCAGTGGTGGGGGTTATCGTTAATTTGGCGTTTTATCTAGGGAAGGGGATTTTGTTTCCTAATGCGTTTGGTTGGGTGGATTTGGATTGGAAAGCACTACTCTGGGTGGTTGTTTCAATTTTCCTCTTGTTTAGATATCGAATCAGAATGTTACAGCTTATATTTTTGAGCTTGATTTATGGTTTTTTACTTTATCTGCTATAAACAAGAAAAGCTCATCGACTGATGAGCTTTCTTGTACCTAGGGCGGGAATCGAACCCGCACTCCCTTAACGGGAACAGGATTTTAAGTCCTGCGTGTCTACCAGTTCCACCACCTAGGC
>JAQZAZ010000235.1 GCA_029239355.1 Sphingobacterium sp. | reverse complement strand
CATCGTTATCGGTCAAGCTTGTGAATTTGATTATTCTGGATCTCAAGCATCCCTTTCATTGAAAGAAGAAGGTATTGAAGTATCCATCATCAACTCAAATCCTGCAACAATCATGACGGACAAAGTTGTTGCAGACAATGTCTATTTACTTCCATTAACTTGCGAAAGTATTGAAGAAATATTGCAAAAACACAATATTGACGCTGTACTTCCTACCATGGGTGGTCAGACAGCTTTGAACTTATGTATCGAAGCTTCCAACCTAGGTCTTTGGGAAAAATACAACGTAAAAGTTATCGGTGTTGATGTTGCTGCCATTGAAAAAACTGAAAACCGTGAAGAATTCCGTCAATTAATGGTTGATATTGGTGTAGGCGTTGCAACATCAAAGATCGCAAACTCATTCCTGGAAGGTAAAGAAGCTGCACAAGAAATTGGTTATCCTCTTGTTATACGTCCTTCCTACACCTTAGCAGGTACAGGAGGTGGATTTGTACACCGAAAAGAAGATTTTGATGCAGCCTTAAATAGAGGTTTACACGCATCACCAACACACGAGGTTTTAGTCGAACAAGCTGTATTGGGTTGGAAAGAATTCGAATTAGAATTGCTTCGCGATACCAACGACAATGTCATTATCATCTGTACAATTGAAAACTTTGATCCAATGGGTATCCACACTGGAGACTCGATCACAGTAGCTCCAGGTATGACATTATCGGATAAATGTTACCAAGATATGCGTAATCAGGCTATTCTGATGATGCGCTCAATCGGTACATTTGCAGGTGGATGTAACGTTCAATTCTCGGTAAATCCAGAAAATGAAGAAATCATTGCAATCGAGATCAACCCACGTGTATCTCGTTCATCAGCTTTAGCATCAAAAGCAACTGGTTACCCTATTGCAAAAATTGCCGCTAAATTGGCGATCGGATACAACTTGGATGAGTTGCAAAATCAGATTACTAAAACTACTTCAGCATATTTCGAACCAACATTAGATTACGTCATCGTCAAGATCCCACGTTTCAACTTTGACAAGTTCAAAGGTGCAAACAAAGAATTGGGTCTTCAAATGAAAGCCGTAGGTGAAGTTATGGCAATCGGCCGTACATTTATCGAAGCTTTACAGAAAGCATGTCAATCACTTGAAACTGGCCGCGCTGGCCTAGGTGCCGATGGTCGTCAATGGAGAAATCTGGACGAGATCATGGATAGCTTAGAACATCCAAGTGGTGACCGTTTGTTTCATATCAAAGATGCATTCGAATTAGGTGTTCCATTGGAATCAATTCGTAAAGCAACACGTATCGACAAATGGTTCTTGGTACAGATCCAGGAGTTAGTACATCTTGAGCAAGAGTTACGTCGTTACCAACTGAATAATATCCCACGCGATTTCTTCATGACCTTAAAACAAAAAGGTTATTCAGATGTACAGATTGCTTGGTTGCTAGGTAATGTAACGGAAGATCAGGTATATGATCGTCGTAAGGAACTTGGCATAAACCGGGTTTACAAAATGGTTGATACTTGTGCCGCGGAATTCCCAGCACAAACTCCATATTACTATTCAACATTTGAAGAAGAAAATGAATCCATCTCTTCAGATAAAAAGAAAATCATTGTATTAGGTTCTGGTCCTAACCGTATTGGTCAAGGTATCGAGTTCGATTACTCCTGTGTACATGGATTATTGGCAGCCAAAGAATGTGGTTACGAAGCAATCATGGTTAACTGTAACCCTGAGACAGTATCGACAGACTTTAATATGGCTGACAAGCTATATTTTGAGCCTGTATTCTGGGAGCATGTTCGCGAGATCATTGAATTAGAAAAACCTGAAGGTGTAATCGTTCAATTGGGTGGACAAACAGCACTTAAAATGGCTGAACGCTTAGAGCAGCTTGGTGTAAAAATCATTGGTACATCTTTCGAAAATATGGACTTGGCAGAAGATCGTGGCCGTTTCTCTGATCTTTTGAAAGAATTAAATATTCCATATCCAAGATATGGTGTGGCTACTTCGGCAGAAGAAGCATTACAGGTTGCTAACGAAGTTGGGTATCCAGTTTTAGTTCGCCCTTCTTACGTATTGGGCGGACAAGGCATGAGTATCGTCATCAATGACGAAGACCTGGAAAAAGCAGTTGTTAACTTATTGAAAAACCTTCCTGGAAACCATATCCTGATCGATCATTTCTTGGATCGCGCTGAAGAAGCAGAATCAGATTCTATCTGTGATGGTGAAGATGTACATATCATCGGTATGATGGAACACATCGAGCCAGCGGGTATTCACTCCGGAGATTCTTCGGCTGTATTACCTCCATTCGGTTTATCACAAGCAGTTCAGGATAAAATGGAAGAATACTCGATCAAATTAGCGAAAGCTTTAAATGTACGTGGTCTATTAAACATTCAGTTTGCTGTCAAAGGTGAGAATGTTTATGTCATCGAGGCTAACCCACGTGCATCACGTACAGTTCCTTTCATCGCGAAGGCTTATGATGTTCCTTACATCAACATCGCGACGAAAGTGATGTTAGGTGTCAATAAATTGAGTGACTTCACGATTGAACGTAAATTGAAAGGATACGCGATTAAAGAGCCTGTATTCTCCTTCAATAAATTCCCTGAGGTAGACAAACAATTAGGCCCTGAAATGAAATCAACTGGTGAAGCAATCCGCTTTATCAAAGATCTTCAAGATCCATATTTCAGAGAATTGTACAATCAAAAATCAATGTTTTTGAATGCACAATAAGGTGTCTTTATAAAATAGAAAAGGCTTGCAAATGCAAGCCTTTTCTATTTTATATCTTTTACACATCGGAAACCGACATTATTTGTTGGGCTATTTACCTCACCTTTTCCCCTGCTTCCTGCTTTATAACGTTCACAATACTGATCATTACAGAGAAACGATCCGCCTCGTTGGACACGTTTCTCAAGATTAGGTTCCTGTGGATCATACGAACTCTCCGGTCCCGTGGGATTTAACGCTACGCTATTCTTGTAATAATCTGGTCTATAGTAGTCCGAACACCATTCCCAGACATTCCCTTCCATATCGTAGAGTCCTAAAGCGTTCGCCTGAAAAGATTTCACTGGAGCCGCACCTTCATAACCATCCTCTTTTGAGTCTTCAACAGGAAATTTCCCCTGATAGATATTGGCCGTCCATTTTCCATTTGGTTTCAACTCTTTCCCCCAATAATACAGATCATCATTGGTATCCTTACGCGAGCGGGCAGCGTATTCCCATTCAGCCTCAGTGGGTAATCTTTTTCCAGCCCACTTTGCATAAGCGGCGGCATCCTCATAGGCGACCTGGACAACGGGGTAATTCATTTTATCTTTTATTGAACTATTGGGCCCTTCGGGATGTTGCCAATTTGCACCCGGAACATACTCCCACCACATCAGATAATTATTTAAGGAGTTTAGTTCTTTGGGTTTTGAAAATACGGCAGATCCAGGAATCAACATATTCGGATCCACACCGGGAAAATCCTTTGGGTCAAGTTTTCGCTCAGCTACGGTCACATAGCCCGTTTCTTTTACAAATTGGGCAAATTGTGTATTTGTAACTTCATGCTCATCCATATAAAATGAATGGAGTTCTACAGTATGTACAGGTTTACTATCTTCGAAATTCGAACTTCCCATCAGAAATTTACCACCTTCAATTAAAACCATCTTTCCAGTGGTATTATTGCTTTGTTTGGATAACTGAGATTTGATCATCCCGGCCCGTGTAGGTATATTTTCACCAACACAGCATGAAAGTGTATCATTTGTGGAAAATATAGATAGACAGGTAACTAGCGTCAGATTGATTAACATACCTAAAGATAAACATAAAAGGGGAACAATAAAATGCTCCCCTTTCAATTATTGATTTAGATGTAGATTTTATACATCCAATTGTACATTTTCTTTTTTCGCATTTTTCGAGCGGATAGGTGTATTACCACCACCTTTTAAGGTGATATCCACCGGATTATTATTTTTCCAAGCACCTTTTGTAAAATCTGGTACAGCTACTGTTTTACAGTTCTTTTCAACGGACTCAAAACTTAATGGTACAATACAACTCCATGAAGCAGCGTCATAGACATCTTGATCCAATGGCAATCCGTTACGTAGACAGTCGATTAGGCGCCAATCCATCATAAAGTCCATACCGCCGTGACCACCAACTTCTTTGGCTTTGTCACCGATGTATTTCACTAATTCTGGTGTATATTTATCATATAATTCTTTGAGTTTTTCCTCCCTGATGAATTCATGACCAAAAGCAATATTCTCAGTTGGGTATTTTTGAGCGAAACCTTTTGTACCGCTTAATGTATGTAGTCTTGAATATGGTCTAGGCGAAGTCACATCATGTTGTAGCATAATTGTTTTACCCTTCGCTGTCCGAATTAGTGTCGTATTCATATTGCCACGGTATTTCTTCCCAACAAATTCCTGAAAGAAGGAATCTTTTCCCGCGAGTTCCTTAGCCTTCTCGCCCATCATAAAATCATTGGACGACATCGCGACAAGGTGATCCATCTTGTCTCCTCTATTTATATTTAAACACTGTGCTACAGGCCCAAGTCCGTGAGTTGGATATAGATTACCATTGTATTTAATATTTTCCCTTAGGCGCCACATATTATCATAACCATTCTTTGAGAAATTCAAATCCAATAAATCGTGAATATATGCACCCTCACCATGGATTAATTCACCAAATAAACCTTGGCGGGCCATGTTCAATGTCAACATCTCGAAAAAATCATAGCAGCAATTCTCTAACATCATACAATGTTTTTTTGTTGCTTCAGATGTTTTCACCACCTCCCAACAATCCTTTATTGTCAGTGCAATTGGCACCTCGCAAGCCACATGATTACCAGCTTTCATTGCTGCAATACTCATGGGTGCATGGTAGTCCCATGGAGTACAGATATACACCAAATCCAACTTTTCTTCCTTCAATAATGACTTCCAGCCATCTTCTCCGGAATAAGATTTTGCGGCTATCAAACCTTTTGAAGTAAGAATCTTTTGTGCTTTCTCAACCCGCTCTGGGTGTTTATCACAAAGAGCAACGATTTCACAACCTTCGATAAAAGATAGTCTTTCTACCGCTCCGGGCCCCCGCATTCCTAAACCAATTACGGCAACTCGCACTTTATCAATTTTGGGCGCAGCATAACCACACATATTAAATGCGTCGGTTGTTGGATTAGCATTAACTAAAGTAGGAAGCGAAACAGCCAGTGATGATAAAATCCCCGCCTTTTTTAAAAAATCTCTTCTAGAATTCATAATTTAAAGTCATATAAATTTAAAGGGACCAAAATGGTCCCTCTAAAAATCACCTATTTTAAAACAAACTAAACAGTCAATAAGAAAAATCCGTGTGGATCTGGATCTATACTTGGTTCTAACTAAAGAACTTAATCGCTATAACAATGATATAACACTTTTTTCATAATAAAAAATCAAATTTAAAAGCAATCGTTTGCTTAATCTACACAAACGATTGTTTAATTTATTAATGTCTTGCCTTTTTCTTCAAAAGTGTAGCAATTAGATACATATAGGAATTCCGGATTTATAATTATTCATGAAAAATCGATGTGATTAAGGCGGCAAGCCTAACGACCAATAAGATGGTGGGACTGCCTAATCTTATATTTTATTAGTTTTTTAAAGGCCTGTTTAAACTGAGCTAATGAGCCCGATAATGGGATCGTATGGACCAGCATTCCCGGGTGCAAGCCGGATTCATGGGTGTCAGCGGAACTTTTTTTGAAAAGTATGTAAACGCAAGAAGCCCTTGACTGTTTCCAGCAAGGGCTTCCGTGTAAAAAAAGGCACCGACCTACTCTCCCACCTGTTACGGCAATACCATCGGCTCTG
>JAQZAZ010000047.1 GCA_029239355.1 Sphingobacterium sp. | reverse complement strand
CAAAATAGCGTAGACAATCATTTGATCGGCTAATTACAATACTCTCAATATAAGAAGAATAATCTGAAATTAATAGTTTAAAGTGACTAAATTGTAATGAAACTGTTAATTTTTGTAATCAGTACCTGCAAATTTTGTAGTTAATGAATAACATTTTTTGTTCTGCGTTTTGAGCGGTATTGTCGCCGAAAAAGGCGGGTTTACCTAAGTTTTGTATAAGGGAATCTTCTTAACGGATTTAAGTAGAACTTGTGTGAAAGAAACCTGCAGCTAATAGAAGGAAGATCACTTAGATCCTGTTTCATTTTTCGTTGCTAATAAAATTTTAATTAAGTTTGAGCGGAATCATGACTACTGAACTTTCCAATATAATTATCATATTGCTGCTTGTAGCAGTCGTTGTCCTGTTGATTTTGTATGTATTATTAATACAGAAATACAAAAAGCTCAGGGTGGAAGAGCGACGGCATCAGGAACTTTTTAAACGAATGGATAATGAGCAGATGGATCAGGTGCATCGCAATCGATTAAACCCACATTTGCTGAAAAATTCGCTCAATGGTATCCTTTCCCATGCTTATCAAACCTACTATACGATGGATAAACTGGCTATGGTGTTGGATTATGTGTTATATGAAAGTGAAGAGGAGCTGGTATCTCCAAAATCGGAGATCGAATTTGCCCGTAATTTAATTGAAGTCAATAAGGTTAAGTTGAGCCCCTTGTTTGACATGCGGGTTAAATTTGATATTGATGAATTGAACGAATCATTATTGGAACGCCCATCACTGGTACCATTGATGACTGTAGACCTCATCGAAAATGCATTTAAACATGCGGATTTTCACCATCCTGACTCCTTTATTTCAATTGTACTTAGCTTTCGCAATGGTCTGCTAGAATTGACCGTCAGCAATAAAATATCGAAGCGCTCGCCCTTGTATAAAGCCAAAGGAGGAATAGGCAGTAAGACGTTGGAGGAGCGGCTGATGCTATATTATCCAGATAGGCATGAATTAAAGCGCTTTGTAGAAAATGATGTCTATAACGCTTACCTTCAGATCCAATTGTATGAGAATTGAAAAAACGCTGAAATGCATTTTACTGGATGATGAACTGCCGAGTTTGCGGTTTTTGAAGATGCTTTGTGAGCAAATTCCGGGTCTGGAAGTGGTTAAAGCATTTAATGATCCAATCGTTTTACTGAAAGAGTATAAAAGTTTAAACTTTGATTTCTGTATTTTGGATATTGAAATGCCTCAGTTTAATGGCTTTGATGTCGCTAAGGAATTGGAAGACTATCCCATCGTTTTCTCTACCGCCTATAAACAGTATGCCAGCGATGCTTTTGATATCAATGCGGTGGATTATATGCGTAAGCCAATATCGCTGTCACGTCTACAGCAAGCGGTATTGAAAGTAGAACAGGTCATCAATAGCCGGTCAGCCGAGTCTTCCCCCTTTGCTCAATTCAATACCAATAAGGGTAAAGCAATACTTTACTTCAGTCAGATCAACTATGTCCAGATTGCGGAGGTAGATAGCCGCGACAAAACTGTATTCCTGGGGGATGGTTCTACCATTTTATTAAAAAATATCAGCTTCGATAGGTTACTCACGCTGTTGCCGGAACAGGATTTTATCCGTATCAACAAAAAGGAAATTATCGCGCTGAAAATTGTGAAATTCTTTTCAGCTGATGTGATCACCAGCAGTCTGGTCGATGGGCAGGATGCAGCTATTCTTTTTAGCTTAGGAGAGTCTTATAAAAAATCATTCCTCGAAAAATTCTCTTGATTACAAAATTCGAGGAGTTCATTACATATTTTCTTGTTCTTACTACACAGTAAGGTTTAAAACTCCTGTAGAATTCTATTTTTGTTGTAGTTCTCTTCCCAAAATTGATGCATTGACGACTTTGGGATAGACTTTTACATGCTGTTATCACCTGATATTATTTAAAGCGAAAAAGATGAAGAAATACAAGAATACGATTTTTTATGTGACCTTAATTGGTACGCTGCTCGTGGTGATGTACTGGGTTATCCATTTGGGAGCACAATTGCAAACCCAGGAGATGCTCCGTGGTGAAAAGATAAGCCAGGGTGCTTGGCAGGATTTTAAATCGACCTTATTACATAGCCTTCAACATCCATTGGCTATATTGCTAGCACAGATTGTGACGATTATTATTGCAGCCCGGGTAATGGGATGGATATGTATCAAGATTAAGCAACCCGTTGTGATAGGTGAAATGCTTGCCGGTATTATATTGGGGCCTTCTTTATTGGGGCTTTATTTCCCTGAATTCTCCCATACACTGTTTCCTGTTGAATCCCTGAGCAATCTACAGTTTCTGAGCCAGATCGGCTTAATCCTGTTTATGTTTATCATCGGAATGGAACTTGATCTCAATGTGCTGCGAAATAAAGCACACGATGCTGTGGTGATTTCACATGCGAGTATCGTTATACCGTTTACATTGGGAATTTCCTTAGCTTACTTTTTATACTTGTACCATCCGCCGGCGAATGTGGAGTTTTTGTCCTATAGTTTGTTTATCGGTATTTCGATGAGTATTACTGCTTTTCCGGTCCTGGCAAGGATCGTACAGGAGCGCGGACTGCAGAAAAGTAAACTTGGGTCGATGGTTATTACCTGCGCTGCAGCAGATGATATTACAGCCTGGTGTATTTTGGCTGTGGTGATTGCGATCGTGAAGGCCGGCGATTTTGCAAGTGCTTTGTATACGATCGCGCTTGCTATTGCTTATGTGCTGCTGATGATCAAAATTGTGCGTCCCTTTTTGATGCGCGTGGGGGAGGTGAAGGGGACGCGTGAAGGGCTGAACAAACCTGTTGTTGCGATATTTTTTATCGTCCTTTTATTGTCTGCGTACGCAACCGAAGTAATCGGTATACATGCGCTGTTTGGTGCTTTTATGGCCGGAGCGATTATGCCCGAAAGCAGCCGTTTTCGTACGGCATTTATCGAAAAAATCGAAGATGTATCCACATTATTGTTATTACCGTTGTTTTTCGTGTACACAGGTTTGCGTACACAGATCGGTCTATTGAATGATCCACAACTATGGATGATTACCGTTGTGATTATTTTGGTCGCCGTAATCGGGAAGTTTGCTGGTAGCGCATTGGCCGCCCGCTTTGTCGGACAGAGCTGGAAGGATAGTTTGAGCATAGGTGCATTGATGAATACCAGAGGACTGATGGAACTGATCGTATTGAACATCGGTTACGATCTCGGTGTATTAAGTGCCGAGTTATTCTCTATGATGGTTGTGATGGCATTGATCACCACCTTTATGACCGGTCCTTCGTTGGACTTGATCAATTATCTATACCGACCAAAGAAGCGCTCGTTACAGGAAGAAATCCAGAATAAATCGAAATTTAAAATTCTCCTGTCATTTGCCAAAAGCAATACTGGGATTTCGCTTCTTCATCTTGCAGATGCACTTACGTTAAAATCAAAAAATACAGCAGAAATTACGGCATTGCATATTGAGCCGTCCAATGAGCTCCATCATTATGAAGTAGAAACGCAGGAGCAGGATAGTTTTCGGGAAATAAAGCAGGTTGCACAGGATTTGGAACAACCTATTCAGACGATTTTCAAAATTTCCAGTGATATTGACAGTGAAATTGTACAGACTTCAAATGAACAAAGTCAAGATCTGTTGTTATTGGGCGTTAGTGAATCCATCTATGAAGGTAGTCTTTTGGGACGCTTCCTGGACTTTACTTCACGCATTATCAATCCGGAGAAATTGTTTCATACGGTCACAAACGCCGAATCACCGTTTGCTACCTTTGACAGAAATCAACAGATCAATGCCAAAGTCAATGCGATGGTAGGAATTTTGATTGACAAAAACTTTGTCAAGGCCCGCCATGTTATTGTTCCGATATTATTGAGAAATGATGAATTCCTCTGTACGCTGATACAACGGTTAATTCACCATTCGGATGCGCAGGTGGTAGTATGGGATTTTGATCAAATCTTACGTACACATGAAAGCTTTCGGGAGAAATTAAGACACCTAGAGCAACTTGTACCCAATCATTTGACAATAATGGAGGAGAAGAATCTCGATGTTGACTTGTGGGCGCAACAAGATCTGATGCTCATTAGTTTGCCTTGCTGGCATAAGATTGTCAATAAAAAGATGGAGTGGCTCCATCTTACACCATCCACTTTGCTTCTTGCAGACCGAAAAAAATAAGGGATTATACAAAACGCGCCGTAACTATTTAGTTGCGGCGCGTTTTGTATATAATAGGGCTGAAAGTTATTTTCCAACCTTATTCACTTTGATTTTTAATCCGATCAATTTTTCAATATCACTTAAATAAGGTCTTTCTTCCACATCACAGAAGGAGATGGCATTACCTTCTAAACCCGCTCTACCTGTCCGACCAATGCGGTGTACGTATGTTTCTGGGACATTGGGTAGGTCGTAATTGATGACCATAGGTAACTGTTCAATATCTATTCCGCGTGCGGCGATATCGGTCGCGATCAGAATTTTTAGACGGTTTTCCTTAAATTCACCCAATGCCTTTTGTCTTGCATTTTGTGATTTATTACCGTGAATTGCTGCAGCACGAAGGCCATTCTTGGCCAGTAACTTGACAATTTTATCTGCCCCATGTTTTGTACGTGAAAATACAATCGTACGGTCTTGCTTAAATTGTTTAAGCAGATTTGTGAGTAGTTTTATTTTCTCTTTTTTCTCTATAAAATAAACCGATTGATTTACTTTTTCAGCAGTTGAACTCACTGGAGTTACGTCTACTTCAACAGGTTTGTGGAGTATACCATGTGCAAATTTGCGAATATTGGGCGGCATCGTTGCTGAGAAAAACAGGGTCTGTCTTTTCTCAGGTACTTTTGCCAAGATCTTTTTGATATCGTGGATAAAGCCCATGTCGAGCATATTGTCAGCCTCATCAAGGATCAAGACTTCAATTTTATCCAAAAAAATCAATTTTTGATTCATCAGATCCAATAGACGACCTGGTGTAGCAACTAGAATATCCACACCTTTTTTTATTTCTTTGACTTGTCTGTCTTGATTGACACCGCCAAAAATGGTGCAGTAATTTAGTTTAAGATGTTTGCGATATAAATTGATATTCTCACCGATCTGTATCGCAAGTTCACGTGTTGGTGTGAGGATTAAGGCGCGGATAGGCATCGTTTTACCATGTACATTATGCTCAGACAAACGCTGTAACAAAGGTAATGCAAAGGCTGCCGTCTTTCCGGTACCAGTTTGTGCGCAACCAATAAGATCCTGACCGCTTAATATAACGGGGATAGCTTTTTGTTGGATTGCAGTTGGGGTTGTATATCCTGTTTCTGAGATTGCTTTGAGAAGAGGAGAAATTAAATTGAGTTGTTTGAATTCCATTAAAATATAACTAGGAAAATAAGCTTAAACTAAAACCCTTTATGTTGTTTCAATCCTATTCAATGATTGATTAGGGGCATTGTTGTGTCGCCTGAATATGAATAAGTATATTGAAAATAACAAGGGAAGAATACGAAAAAGAAATGGGATAAATCATTATGAATTACCCCATTAACAAGAAAGTGTATTTTTTGGATTACGCCAATTTTACGTTTGTAGCGTTGATTCCTTTTGGAGTTCTTTCTACATCATAAGTTACAACGTCGCCTTCAGATACTTGGTTCTTAAGAGCAGAAACGTGTACGAAAACGTCTGCGCTACCATCCTCTGGTGTAATAAAACCAAAACCTTTAGTTTCATTGAAAAATTTAATTTTACCTGTATTCATTATTTTTAATTAAGTCCTGCAAGGTAGGGATAATAAATGATTAATCTTTTATTTTTCGTTGAAATAACAAATTTTTTTTTCTTTTCTAACATTTATTTAATGATAATCAACCTTCAAAGGGTATAGGACGTGTTTTTCTATTGTGTTGAAAGTCAGTCAGTGAAGTGCCTTTAATATGGCTCTGTAACAGATGCATCTGGATGCATATCGTCAGGAATAAATAAAAACATGAACGAGTGGCAGATCCTCCGCTAAGGTGATCATCTTGATCGGTCTTATTGTCGATATATATTTTACAATGATTTTGGTAAGGGCTCAAATTGAATTTTGTATTTTCATCGGAAACTTAAATCAAGAGCATATAAACCAACATATGATGAATAGAAAAGACTTTATCCGGACTTCCAGTATTTTAGCCGCAGCATCATTCATAGGCAAAAGCCATGCATCCGGTCTATTTGAACAGCCAATTCGAGTGGGGGTGATCGGGGTGAATGGGATGGGCTGGTCTGACCTAAATGCTTTGCTAAAGCAACAAGGGGTAATCTGTACGGCACTTTGTGATGTTGATGAAAATATCTTGAACAAGAGGGTGAAAGAACTTCAGGAAAGAAATATCAAGGTGTCCAGCTATGTTGACTATAAAAAAATGTTGAGCAGTTCGGATGTGGATGCTGTGATTATCGGAACGCCTGATCATTGGCATTGTCTACAGATGATAGATGCTGTGAAGGCGGGGAAGCACGTTTATATTGAAAAGCCTATTGGTAATTCTATTCAGGAATGCAAGCTCATGCAAGCGGCTGCAGAGAAAAGTAATGCAATAGTTCAGGTAGGTCAATGGCAGCGGAGCCAACAGCATTTTAAAGATGCGATTGATTTTGTACATTCAGGTAAGCTTGGGAAAATACGTTTGGTCAAGGCTTGGTCGTACCTGGGCTGGAAAAATAGTATTCCTATTGAACCAGATGCACCTATTCCTGCGGGAATACATTACATGGACTGGTTGGGGCCGGCCACAAAAAGACCTTTTAATATCAACCGTTTTCATTTTAATTTCAGGTGGTTTTGGGATTATGCAGGCGGTCTGATGACAGACTGGGGCGTACATATGCTCGATTATGCTCTGCTGGGCATGAAAGTCTCCGATCCGAAATCCATTATGGCTTCGGGTGGAAAATTTGCCTTCCCGGATGATGCTGGGGAAACACCGGATACCATGACTGCGGTCTACGAGTTTGACAACTTCAATATCCAGTGGGAACATGCCAAAGGAATAGATTTAGGACCTTACAACCGTAACCATGGTGTTGCCTTTATTGGAAATAATGGAACCTTAGTCTTAAACCGTAACGGTTGGGAAGTCATACCCGAGAAGGGAAGGATGGAGGCCGTTTCATTGCGACCATCCGTTGACAATGGACTGGAGAAACATATGGCAAACTTCGTGGATGCTATTCGACAAAAAAATCCACGGCTGCTGCATGCCCCGCTTGAAGCCGGTGCGCATATTGCTATTTTTTCGCAGATGGGGAATATTGCCTATAGAACTGGGCAGAAGCTCTACTGGAATAAGGAAAAACAACGTTTTAATGACGAAAAGGCAAATAAATACTTAGCTGCAGTATATCATAATGGGTATAAGTATCCCAAGGTTTGATAGCTGCTGACAAGACCTGCTATCAAGGCCGCAACCAATCGTGAGTTAAAGACTTCTAAAAAAATATGCTGACTTTGAGCCGTTAAAATTAACGTAGCTCAAAGTCAGCATATACATCGCTTTTCCGTCAAAGGGCTGACTGATGGCCTACTGTTGGTTGTGCAGCTTTTGCGGACACCTAATGAAAGACAAACTGGTTGGCAATCGTAATCTCTTCCTGATTAATGGAATGACCGAAATTTGGATACACGGCTAGTTTAACGTCTGCATTTTGTGTTTCCAACATTTTCACCGTCGCATTGACGCGTTCCAGCGGAACATGAAAATCTGGGTCACTTGTACCGATAAATATCGGGGTTTGCATAAAATCTCCGCTATACTTACTTAAATCTATCTCTTCGCCAATAAGTCCGCCAATAATGGCAACAGCGCCACCATAACGTTTGGCATGTTGTGCCAGAAATTCAAGCGTAAGGCAAGCCCCTTGCGAGAATCCGAAGAAATAGATGTTTTCAGTCTTGATCCCCTTATCCAAAGCAAGTTGTACCGTATTTTCAATGACTTGAATTGCCGAACTTAACCAGGGTTCATTGCTTTGCTCAGGGGCCATAAATGAATGTGGATACCAGGTGTAATTGTCGGCCTGCGGTGCAAGTAGTGCGTAATCCCCCACATTCAGATAAGCAGACATACTCAGGATATCCGTTGCATTTCCGCCACGGCCATGAATCATGATCAGTGCTTTTTCTGTATTTTCTAAACTGTGTCCAGCTGTTTTAATATTACTTGAGTGACTCATTATAGTTTTCCCTATACTGTTTTCTTAAACCATACATCGTCATATATGTCGAGATGACGATGGAATTGCGCATTTACATAAGGACATAGTGGGACAATCTTCATGGTATTTTCCCGAGCATAGGAGACCAGTCTTTCCAACAGTATTTTTGCGAATCCTCTGCCTTCAAATGCTTCGTCAACCTCTGTGTGGTAAACAACCAGTTTGCCATCGATAATGGCTATGCTCATTAAACCAGCTTTTGTTTCATCAGAGAACAATTGAAGTTCGCCACGCTGATTCTTATCCAGTACAATTTCTGTTCTTTCCATAGTTTTACTGTATTTAATATTACTTACTTTGATCCTAATCTATTTTTGGTAGTGATGCTTCAATCTCTGACCGATGGTTCTCGTATTGTTTTGGCAACTTGAGGTCTGTCCCTAGACTTTCCAGAGGTTCGTCTATGGTAAATCCGGGATTGTCTGTTGCGATCTCAAATAAAACACCGCCCGGCTCACGGAAGTAAAGGGAGAAAAAGTAGTCCCGATTAATCTTTGGTGTAATATCCAAACCTGCCGAAAGTACTTTTTCGCGGTAGTCCATCAAGATATTATCATCTTTTACACGAAAGGCGACATGATGATTGGTGCCAGCGGCATTGCGACCAAAAGACAAACTGGGGTCTGCAAGAATGTCCACAATATTAGCGGTCCCGATACTATCAGTAGACAATCTATAACGTCCGTTTTCTTGTCCTTGTACAGTGTAGCCCAAGATATCTGTCAAAACCCGTAAAGTGGGGTCAGCTTCCTTCAGAGAAAGTGTAATATTATGAAAACCCTTTAATGCGTTTTCGTCCTTTATTTCCGCTGTGGTCCATACACTTCTATTATCCTTGGTCGAAGGCTCAATAAATTGGATTTGTAATCCGTCAGGATCTGTGAATGAAATCAATTTCTCACCAAAAATTTCGTCTTCCTGAAAAGCTACCTGATGTTCTTTTAACCTATTTTTCCAGAAGTCCAGACTTCCTTCAGGGACAGCGTAACCGATATGGGTAGCCATACCAGCGCCCTGTCTACCTTTACCAATACCTTCCCAAGGGAAAAAGGTAAGTATAGTACCCGGATCTCCCTGCTCATTACCGAAGTAAAAATGATAGGTGCCTGGGTCGTCAAAATTGACGGTTTTCTTTACCAGGCGAAGCCCTAGTACACCGGTGTAAAAATCGAGATTCCGTTTTGCGTTATCAGCTATCGCTGTAATATGATGCAGTCCTAATATGTTATTGTCCATGGTTGTTGTTTTTTATTTTCTTAACTGATGTAAAATTACGGCAGCTAAGAAAAAAAATCATTGAACTAGATTAATAAAAACAGGAAATGAACTTTTTGTTTTAGTTTGTTGGTAACTTTTAGAAAGGAGAGGTCTTTAAACAAAACCTTCATGCTCTTTACAAGCACCAACAGCCATGAAAATCAACTGAAGGTTCTTTCTGATCAATAGAAAATAGATGTTTTCAGAAAAAAAACACCTGAAGTTGGGGACTTCAGGTGTTTCTAACCTAACCAATTATTAACCTAAATTTATGAAATGTATATTTCTGAATATTATACTATTGAAACATTTTCAATTATCATGCCATCTTTTTTATTTTTAACAGTTCATAAAGATTGTCGTATTAAAACAAAATACTCAACTAAATGTTGTTTACCTATTATATCATAAAAAAAGAAGTGTGTTTGTGATAAGCTCTTTTTTGCACAAAATAGCGGTTTGAGAACAATGAAAAAAAATATAAATTTTACTATACTGGCGGCACTAATATGTCTGGTATTTACTGGGTGCCAACAAAAAAGCCAGCACGATAAGTCCGGAGAAAAGGATCAGACCCAGCTGGACATCAATAAAGAGAATAAGCGGATCGTATTGGACTTCTATCAGCAGATGTTCGGTGACAAGGATCTGTCGGCAGTGGACAAATATATTGCGCCGGAATATATCCAGCATAATCCCGAAGTAGCAGATGGTGCAGCCGCATTTAAAGCCGCAGCTGCAAAGTGGTTTGAAGGGCAGCCAAAAACCAAGGTAGATGTGCAACGTATTGCCTCAGATGGTGACCTTGTATTTATCCATATTAAGAATAAAAAACCTGATGGGAGCCTCACCTCCACAATAGATATTTTCCGGTTGGAAGATGGAAAGATTGTTGAACATTGGGATGCACAGCAAGATGTACCAAAACAATCTGCAAATAAGCATCCGATGTTTTAATTAAGACTGTTTTTTATATTAATGCTAGTTCCTTTTTAAAAAAGGCCTTATATTTAATACCCTATCAATAAATTGGGTAGTTTTGTATTGACTATAGAAAATAATTAATCTAAATGAAGCGAATGTTAGGCGCAGGCCTGTTTTATATCCTTATATCAGCTTGTAGTGTTCATCACAATCCAAAGGAAAATCCACAGGTATACCTACAGAATCCGGGGCGAGAAACGAAGAAATGGAAACTCGTGTGGGAAGAGAATTTTAATTCAGCCAAGTTGGATACGACCAAGTGGACCCGGATTCCTGCAGGTGGGGCAGACTGGAACCGGCACATGAGTTTGGATGATGCCTGTTTTGGTTGGGAGAAAGGGGAATTGATTCTGAAAGGTATCAATAATACGGATAGACAGAAGGACGAAAGACCCTTCCTGACTGGTGGAATATGGAGTAAGGGGAAATTTGCCTTTCAATATGGGCGTATTGAAATAAGAGCGAAGTTGGGGAGTGCTCAAGGCGCCTGGCCGGCAATCTGGATGCTGGCGGAGTTGGATAAATATGGTCAATACCCTCGAAATGGCGAAATTGATATCATGGAACACCTCAATTTTGATGATATTATGTATCAGACAACCCATTCGCATTATACCCTGAATTTGGGACAAAAGGATAACCCTAAGCATTCGGGGACAGCTAAAATCAACGCCGGAGCGTATAATGTCTATGGCATCAGCTGGTATCCAGATCGAATTGTATTTCAGCTCAATGGCGAGGATACATTCACTTATCCACGAATAAGTGGTGTTGATGCATCCCAGTGGCCTTATGATCAGCCTTTTTACCTGTTGATAGACCAACAGCTTGGCGGTAGCTGGGTAGGAAAAGTAGACCAGAAACAATTACCTGTCGAAATGCGGGTGGACTGGGTTAAGGTTTATCAATAAGCTGGCTTTGGTTACCACCTATAATACATAACCCGTGCACTATTTAACATGGTGTAGAGATTCGATGATAACCAATGGACCAATTAAGTGATAAAAACTTAACATACCGACCGGGAAAATAATGTTTATTTTTGAACCCAATTATGGAAGATAATACAATATTTAAGATAAGTTATAAAATAAAGGAAATCCGCAAGGAGAAGGGGATAACGATACAGGAAGTGGCTGATAAAGCTGGCGTAAGTAAGGGGCTGATATCACAGATTGAGAATAATCGGACAATACCTTCATTGCTTGTGTTGATTAATATTATTAATGCGCTGGATGTCGACCTGAATGAATTCTTCAAAGATTTTAATTCCGACCTCGATGCGGGGCCAGTAGTTGTTCGAAAAAAAGATAGCTATACAGCCTTTGAAAAAGAGCATGCTGTTGGATTTAACTATAAACGTATCTATACCTCCGCAATGGATAGTTCTACTATGGATATTGTGCTGCTGGAATTGCTTCCCGATGCGCAGCGTCCAATGGTGCAAACAGAAGCTTATGAATATAAATATATCATCAGTGGACAGGTGGAATATGTATTCCAGGACCAAACGATTAGACTTGAAGAGGGTGATTCCATTTTTTTTAACGGGAGATTGTCGCATACACCACGCAATGTAGGAAAAGAAAAAGCCCTTATGCTAATTGTTTACTTTTTTGAGAATAAACGCTAATAGCATTCTATCGGAGCATTAAAAAAGCATCATTGACTATTTCAATGATGCTTTTTTTTCTGCCCCCAAATTATCGGTTCGATTATTTATATTTGTTTATAAATACTTAACAAAAGTTTAGTATTGTGTTAATTTCCAGAATTTACTTTTGATTGCGGACAATGAGGTCCGTCAACAATTCTAAATCATGGATTTGAATCAGCGAATAAAAAGACGTATAGCGGGATTAGATGAGCGTTCGGTGGCCATACTACTGGCTATTACAGCATTTTTATGTTATACAAGTATGTATTCATTCCGGAAATCATTTACCGCTTCGGCTTTTGCCAATGAATCTATTTTAGGTATAGATTATAAAGTCTGTATGGTTATTATTCAGATGTTGGGTTATTTGGTTTCAAAATTCTACGGAATTAAATTTATCTCCGAAAGCAAGCAACGTCATAGAGGGCGTTACCTGATCGCATTGATCTGTATTTCATGGGCTGGTTTGTTGGCTTTTGCGCTTGTGCCCAAACCATGGAATGTCATTTTTCTTTTTATAAATGGTTTTCCGTTGGGAATGGTCTGGGGCTTGGTGTTCAGTTTCCTCGAAGGACGTCGGTATACAGAAATCATGGGGGCAGTCATGTCTGTGAGTCTAATTTTTGCTTCAGGTTTTATCAAGACCGTTGGTCGTTGGTTAATGTCTACATTCCAGGTTGATGAGTTTTGGATGCCTTTTTTGACAGGAATGCTTTTTTTCTTACCCTTTATGCTTTGTGTCTGGATTTTAGAAAACGCACCGGGACCAACAGCACAAGATAAGCGTTTGCGGACCGAACGTGTGGCAATGGATGCAACGATGCGCAAACATTTTTTTAAAGTATTTATGCCGGGCATTATTTTAACCATTATTATCTATACGATGTTGACGATCTTACGTGATGTGCGGGATAATTTCGAGATAGAAATCTGGCAAATGCTGCATCTCAAAGGGGCTGGTATTTTTGCGAAAGTTGATGGAACGATAGCATTAATTGTCTTACTTTTAATAGGCTGCCTGATTATGGTAAAAGACAATCTTAAAGCATTTAAACTGATTCATTATATGATTATTTTAGGGTTTCTTACGGCTGGGATTTCCACCTATTTATTTACCATGCACTGGATCGGCGGTCTCAGTTGGATGTTGTTGGTAGGTTTGGGACTTTACATGGCTTATATTCCTTATAATGCTATCTTTTTTGAACGGATGATCGCAACCTATCGCATGAAAAGTAATATCGGTTTTGTCATGTATATGGCGGACTCCGTTGGTTATTTAGGAAGCTTTTTGATTTTAATGAATAAAGAATTTTTGCCAAATTCAGTTACTTGGGGAGCCTATTTTATTCAGCTGGTTTATCTTGCATCCATTATAGGCGCTATTCTGGCGATCTTTTCGCTCGTTTATTTCGTTCGCAAGAAAGAGCAGATGAAAACGAAAAAAGGTGATGAATTGGTTCAGCCCTGGCAGGCATCCAGTGGCGAAGTACAAATAAGTTAACGCTAATATTTTTAAAGAATGAAAACAAATACATACGATTTAATTGTTGTTGGTGGTGGTATCCTGGGAACTTTTCATGCATATCATGCATTGAAAAAAGGATTGCGTGTACTCCAGCTTGAAAAAGATAATTTTCCTGTAGGATCTACAGTGCGCAACTTTGGTCAGGTTGTTCCATCAGGAATGGCGGGGGAGTGGTTTGATTATGGTGTAAGGGGATTGGAAATATATCAATCCATTCAACAGGAAATGGATATATCCATCCGGAATAATGGTAGTATTTATATCGCTTCGGATGCCGACGAGGTACAGGTTATTCATGAACTTTCAGCACATTATCAGACGAAAGGTTATGATCATGCGCTCTGGTCCCAAGAACAAGTTCTGGCAAAATATCCTGCCTTGAATGCTGATTACGTCAAAGAGGCTATTGTTTTTGAGCAGGAATTGAGTGCAGAGCCCGAAACAATGATTCGTCAGCTGCATGTTTTTATGCAAGCAAAATTTGAAAAGTATACGCTGAAATATGACACAACAGCCATCGCTTGTGAAGATGGCAATACACTGGCACGTTTAACAACAAGCAGTCTGGATGTATTCGAGGGGGCGAAAATCATTATTTGTAATGGTTACGAATTTAAGATCCTGTACCGCTCTTTGTTTGATGATAGTGGTTTAGAAATCAGTAAACTGCAAATGATGCGTACGAAGCCCTTGCATCAGATCCAGTTGCCGGGAAATATCCTGACGGGATTGACGATTCGCCGTTATGAAAGTTTTGAAGAATACTGCCCTTCATTTGGTGCTATTCCTGTACCTGAGCATTATAATGAATTGCGGAAATATGGGATACATATTTTATTTAAACAGGCTACAGATGGTAGTATTATTGTCGGAGATTCCCATGAATATGCGGCTGGGAATCGATTAGATGAATTGGGTTTTGCGGTTGATACCTATATCAATGAACTCATGATTGCCGAAGCCAACCGTATTATTCCGATGCAGAAAGATTGGATTGCTTCCTCTTGGTCGGGCTTCTATTCACAGCATAAAGATCATATTCTTGAAGTTGATATCAGTCCGCGTATTCACGTGCGCACGGGTATTGGTGGTAAAGGAATGACGGCGAGTGCCGGATATGCCGAGCAAAGTATTGAGAAGCTGTTTTAAGAATATTATTTTTTGAGTAAAAGAGGTCTACTAGAAATAGTAGGCCTCTTGTCTTTCTATCTGAAGTTCATATAAGAGGAAAAAATAGTCAGACAGGGCGTATAGATTGATATTTTGGAAAATTAATTATTAAGAATTTTTAATAGCAGTTTACAGTTGTTTTTAGCAGATTTTCTGTAATCCAAGCCAACAATTTAGGATGATCATTGTTGTTTAAGATAGCGTAATTCAATGATATTTCCTTATTGGTTATGTGTTAAACAATGTTTTTATTAACTTCACAGGCATAATAGACCAGAAATAACGAACAGCAGTATATGGCAAACCAAAATTTCCCTGAAAATGAATGGCGAAGGATTGAGAAATTAAAATCCTATGAGTTAATGGGGTTAGGGAAAGACCCTGAATTGGATGTATTTGCACAGGCGGCTTGCCTGATTACCGATTGTCCCGCCGCTTTGATTGCCATGATGGAAGAGCAAACGCAACGTATACAAAGTTGTGTAGGCATGGAACTGGATACGGTCGAAAGAAAAAATACGGTTTGCCAGTATACGATTCTAAGTAAGGAGCTGCTTGTCATTGAGGATACCTTTGAAGATCCGCGTTCATCCGCTAATCCCCTGATTCGGGAAGGCAATATTCGTTTTTATGCGGGAGTACCACTGATGGATGAGGATGGTGATGTGTTGGGAACCATTTGTGTGATAGATTTTCAACCCAAGTCACTTTCTGATAAGCAGCGACATTTATTGGAAGAGTTGGGAAGAGGAGTGACTAAGATTCTCCTTGGAAAGAAAAGAAAGCGACAGGCTGGATATTTCTCCGAGATCTTCCAATTGACAAATAATGTCATTTGTGTATTAGATGAAAGTTGTCAGATCAAAGATGTCAACCCTGCTTTTACCAACGTATTAGGGATCTCAAGATCAGATAGTATGGGGAAGTCCCTGTTTAGTTTATTGCAAGAGGATACAAACACATTGGCCTCCGATTTAAAACAGATCGTGGATGCAGAGTATGGGATTCAATCCACATCATCGACACCTGTAGCGGATGGCAGTGAGGTCATAATTGAATGGCATTTTAAATACGATGCCATCAATCATGAAATTCTAGCCTTTGGTCGTAATGTCACAAAGGAACGCCAGGAAAAACTGAAGCTGGAAAATTCGGAGCGTCGTTTCCGTAGTTTTTTTGAAAATGCGATTGGCTTGATGAGCATGCATGATATGGATGGTAATATTCTCGCTGTCAATGAAAAAGGTAGGGCCGTGTTGAAGTATGAACAATGGGAGGTCAAATCGCTTAACCTAAAGAAATTGGTCCCACCACATCATGTGGGATTGGTGGAAGAATACCTAAAACGCATCGCGCTAAATAAAGAGGATTCAGCCATGATGGTTCTACAGACCAAGGAAGGTGAAAATATTTCCTGGCTTTATCATAATATGGTCGAATTGGATGAAGAGGGCAAACCCTATGTGGTTAGTACGGCATTGAATATGACTGATCGCATGCGTCTGGAGAACGATCTACTGCATACCAAACAGATCCTCGAACAGACTAATGCTGTCGCTCAGGTCGGCGGGTGGGAAGTAAACCTCGTGGAAAATAAGGTATATTGGTCCGATTCAACAAAATTAATCCTTGGTGTTGATCCACATTTTACACCGGATTTTGAACATGCCATAGGTTTTTATGAGCCCGAAAGCCAAATAGCGCTGCGGCATATATTCGAAGAATCGATCCGTAGCAGAAAAGCTTATGACACCGAACTTCGCCTGTTAAAGCAGAATGGAGAAACAATCTGGGTCAGGGTAAAAGGAATTCCGGAATTTGAGAATGATGTCTGTAAGCGGGTATTTGGCATTATCCAGGATATTGATAAGAGTAAATCGCTGTATCTAGAATTGGAACGTAAAGAATCTATGTTGCGTGCCTTTGTAAATTATGTGCCTGCTTCGGTGGCAATGTTTGATCTAAATTTCAATTATGTATCGTTGAGCAATCAATGGATTGAAGACTTTCATAAAGATGAAAGCCAACTGCTCAATAAGAACCTGTTTGAACTTTTTCCGGATATTCCGGACCAACGGATAAAAATCTATCAGGACGCATTGCAAGGAATCCCTTATAAGAATATAAACGAGGTCATCCAGGTCGGCGGGATAGCCGAACCACAGCACTTCAACTGGGAAGTACGGCCTTGGCATCTAACAGATGGCAGTATTGGCGGTATTATTATTTTCACGCAAAATATCACAGAATCTGTCCAAATAAATGAGGAATTAAAACATGCAAAAAAAATGGCGGATTTGGCAAGTAAAGCCAAGTCGGAGTTCTTAGCCAATATGAGCCACGAAATCCGGACACCATTAAATGGTGTGATCGGGTTCTCAGATCTATTATTGAAAACTCCGCTGAATGATACGCAAATGCAATATTTGGGCTATATTAATGAATCTGGTAACAGTCTATTAAATATCATTAACGACATTCTAGACTTTTCGAAGATTGAGTCTGGAAAACTGGAACTGTTTGTCGATAAATATAATGTGTACGATATCGCGAATCAGGTGATTAATGTTGTATTATACCAGGCTCAGCGAAAAGAAGTTGAATTGCTTTTGAATATCGAGCAAGGATTGCCGGCTTTTATATGGGTTGACGAAGCCCGTATTAAACAAGTCCTTATTAATTTACTGGGCAATGCGGTTAAGTTTACCGAAAAAGGGGAGATCGAGTTTAAAATAAGTCGGCTTTATCATGATAGCGACAAGTTAAGCCTACGTTTTGAAGTGCGCGATACAGGAATCGGAATTCCTGAGGAAAAACAGCAACGTATTTTTGATGCTTTTACGCAGGAAGACAGTTCTGTTAGCAAACGGTACGGTGGAACTGGGCTTGGACTGACCATCTCCAATAATTTGTTAAAATATATGGGGAGCAAGTTGAATTTGACCAGCCAACTGGGAAAAGGCTCGACGTTTTACTTTGATATTGAGGTCTCCTGCGAAATGATGGAGCAGGAAGATGGCGATCTACCCTTAAATAGGGTCCTTGTGGTGGATGATAATGCCAATAATAGGGTCATCCTGCAACATATGCTGGCTTATAAACAGGTTGAGTCTGTATTGGCGGAAAATGGTATGGAGGCATTGCAATTGCTGATGAAAGGAGAGCGCTTCGATGTGATCTTGATGGATTATCATATGCCTATTTTATCGGGGCTCGAAACCATTGAAAAGATTAAGGAACTGTTTCGGCAACAAGGAGAGGGGATTCCGTTGATTGTATTACATACATCTTCTGAGGAGCACGAAGTAATTTCAGCGTTTAGACAGGAAGAACGCTCTTTTTGCCTACTGAAGCCGATTAAATCGGATGAACTGTATCAAACCTTGCGCAGGGCTATCCAACAAAATAAAGAAGAGGCCGGACAGGCAAAATCAAATTTATCTCTACCTACGGATGTCTATGGCAAGGGGATTCAGGTGTTATTGGCCGATGACAATGTGGTCAACATGGCATTGAATGTAAGAATGATGGCCAGTATTATGCCGGACGCAATTTTGACAGAAGTGTCAAATGGTGCCGAGGCAATTCAGGCATGTGAAAAAGTAAATTTTGATCTTATTCTGCTGGATGTGCAGATGCCGGAAGTTGATGGTATTGAAGCAACGAAACAGATCCGTCAGATGAAAAACTATCAAAATACGCCAATTATTGGTATTACTGCTGGTAATGTTTCGGGTGAAAAAGAACGCTGTTTAGATGCTGGAATGTCTGAGTTTTTAGCTAAACCTATTCGCCAACAGGATTTGTTTAATGCTTTGCATCAAGCGATGTTGTCTATGGATTCTTCTGAACAAACGGAGACCGAGGCGTCAGATTTGGTGACACACTTAGATGTACAGCGTCTGCATGAACAGACGGGTGATGATCCCGCATTTTTATCCTTTTTCCTCGACTTGGTCGTCAAAGAAATTTCAGCATCGAGGGCGCAGATCGCAGATGCAAAAAAAGAAAACGATCTGAAGCTTATCAAGGAGCTATTGCATAAATTGAAGGGAACTTCATCGACTGCTGGGCTTATTAAGCTGGCTCAACTAACCAAAGAGCTGGAAGCCAGCATTTCCTTCGATACCGATCTGTCAAAAGCCTTTACTGCTATCGAAGCAGAAATGGAGATCGGCTTGGATTTGATTACAAAAATTTTAAATAAATAAGAGTATGTTGATTTTAATTGCCGAAGACGACGAGTTAATTTTGCGCACCGTAGAACACAAATTAGTAAAAGAAGGACACGAAGTTGTTTTGACCAGAAATGGTCAGGAAGCTATTGAAAAGATCGGAGAATTGGAATTTGATCTGGTAGTGACCGATATTATGATGCCATTTGCTTCAGGAATCGAAATTCTTGCTGCGATAAAACGTATTGGAAAGAAAGTTCCAGTCATTGTGCTGTCAAGTATGGGGCAGGAGGAAGTTGTTGTAGACGCCTTCGACCTTGGGGCTTCAGATTTTATGGTGAAACCATTTAGTCCAAACGAGCTTATCCTGAGAATAAAACGCTTAACAAATAAATAGACTTAGATTATGTCTCAGCATATCGTCCTACATGAGCTTATCCTAGCAATAATCGCCGTCCTAGTTCTAGTGCTATTGCTGATTATTGCCGTGCTGGGCTACAGTTTTTACAGTTATAGGATCTTACATAATCGACATTCCTGGAGACAGATTATCGAGTATAAAATTATAGAGACGATTGTGGGGACTGATAAGAATACTGAACACGATCAGGAATTCGGCAAATATCTCAAGGAACCTTCATTTCGTGCACTTTTCTTGGATGTATTGGTTGCTTCGGACCGTAAATTTTCCGGCGCAGCAAAAAAAGCCATCAATGGCCTGTTTTATCAATTCAAATTGGAAGATGAGGCTTGGCGAAAGCTACGGCAAAGAAAAGCCTACCTCGTTGCCGGTGGTATACAGGAATTGGCTGCGATGAATGTTGAAGCGGCAATTCCGGAGATAAAGGCTAAACTGAATGATGATCGTACGGCGGTTTATCAGGAAGCACAATACGCTATGGTAAGTTTTCAGGGCTATGAAGGTCTGGAATTTTTAGAGCATTTTGATAAGCCGCTATCAGACTGGCAACAATTGCGACTCCTGAACTCTATTCATCATATACCTGAACTTTCTGATGTGCAGTTTTACAGTTGGTTAAAGAGTACAAATGATTATGTCGTTATATTTACCTTGCGTCTGATCCGAAAATTTAGATTGATGCCAATGTATGCAGCAGTCCATGACTTGCTTGACCATCCAGCCATACCTGTTCGTGTACAAGCTATACGGACGATGCAAGCCATAGAAAACAGCACGACCATTAGACAGTTTATTACCTGCTTCGATCAACAGCCAATTGAAGTACAGCTTGAAATCCTTAAATCCATGAAAGTGGCCCGGAGCAGGGAAAGTGGAGATTTTTTGAAGAAACAATTGTGGAATCATGCTGAGGTATCGATTAAAATCTCGGCGGCAGAGGTACTTGTCGTTCTAGGTGAAGTAGACTATTTGCACGAAATTTCGCGAACAGCGGATACCTACGACCAACTCATACAGATTATTAAACACGCTTTGCAAGAGAAAAAATGTTAGAATTTTCCCATATTGTTTATGAAATTGCAGTTTGGCTATTTTTACTGTATTCTGCTGCCGTATTTATTATCTATACGTGGATCGGATTATATGCTTATGGAGCAGTCTTTCGTTATAAACATAAAAACTCATTTACCGATTATAGTATTATTGCTACAAATTCCAATGCACCCACCTTTAGCCTGATCGCGCCAGCCTATAATGAGGGGATGACCATTATCGAGAATGTACGCTCTCTATTATCCTTGTATTACCATAATTTGGAAATTATCATTGTGAATGATGGCAGTAAGGATGATTCTATGGAAAAATTAATCGTGGCTTATGAACTCGAACTTATTTCTTTTTTTGTACAGGGAAATATTGAAACCAAGGAAATTCGGGGAATCTATAAAAGTAAAAATCCAGCCTTTAAAAAACTTATTGTTGTCGATAAAGAGAATGGCGGTAAAGCTGACGCACTCAATGTTGGTGTTAACATTTCTGCTGGTGATTATATCGTCTGTATCGACGTGGACTGCATTCTGGAACAGGATGCGATCTTAAAATTGGCGAAACCCTTTTTGGAACAAACAGAGAAACGTGTCATTGCTTGTGGTGGAGTAATACGTTTGGCAAATAATTGCAATGTGGTCAATGGGGCTGTGACGGAGGTAAATCTTCCGAAGTCCTGGTTGGGCCGCACGCAGGCGCTGGAATATATCCGTGCCTTTATTTTGGGGCGAATGGCTTGGTCCAGGGCTTCTGGATTGATTTTGATTTCTGGTGCATTTGGGGCTTTTGATCGTCAGATTGTTCTGGCTTGTGGTGGTTATGACAGAAATACGGTGGGTGAGGATATGGAGCTCGTGGTACGTATGCGGCGTTATATGGAAGAGCAAAAGCAAGCCTATGAAGTCGTTAATATTCCGGATCCATTGTGTTGGACGGAAGTGCCGGAGTCAAAAGAGGTACTGCGCAAACAGCGCAATCGCTGGATGAGAGGTACCATGGAGACCTTATGGAAGCATCGAAAACTGATGTTTAATCCCAAATACGGTCGTTTTGGTATGATCAGTATGCCTTACTGGTTTTTCTTTGAGTTTTTGGGACCTCTAGTTGAATTTACAGGTTACATTGTCTTTGTAATCTTCTTTATTTTAGGAATCATCAATTGGCCCTTCTTCTTTGCCTTATTTGCGCTGGTCATCGCTTCTGGAATTCTCTATTCAATCTATGCCATCTTGGTTGATCTTGTCAGCCATCAGGTCTATACAAAAAAAAGGGATCTCTCAACCTTGCTCACAACCGCCATTCTTGAACCTTTATATTTTCATCCTATTGTTGTCAAAGCTGGTGTACAGGGGGTAGCTGATTATTTTCGTAAACAGCATGGATGGGGCGAAATGACGAGACAAGGGTTTCAGCAAAAAGAGGCGAATGAGTCCGTTTGGAAATACTTGAGTAAGCGATTAAATCTAGCATTGCAAGGAATCGGTCCGGTCATGACTGTTTTCTTTGTGTTGTACATGTTGTCCATCGGAGTAGAATGGTGGTGGTATGGCCGACGTTTTGCTCAGCTTGCAGATGTAGCGACAGGGAAATACCTTCTTGGAGACAACCTGCTCTTTGCCTTTCAGGTGCTGGGTTGTGTGGGTGTAGGGTATTTATTGCTTCAGTTCCTCAGTAGCTTTTGGTCGAATTTTCTGTTGGTCGTATCATTATCAGCAATCGTTGTCATTCAATTTATCCTGTTTTTGTATTTTGCGGAATCGCGAAATCTGCTTGGCGCGGACATGTTTTATTACAGTTCCGAAGAGATGAAACAGATTTTGGAAGCCAGCGGTATGCTGAGTTTTACGAATATCGCTTTACTTTTATTACTGATTGTGATCGCTTGGGTTCCGCTCTGGATAGCCAATAAACAGACTTTTAAAAAGGCTTATGTGGGGATTGCACTTTTGTCAATAGGTCTAGTGTCTTGTTTTATTTCTTCGGCTTCGATCTTGGGAAGCGCTTCGTCAAAGGATGAATTTGTAGCCAATGCAAGTCGAAGTAAATGGCGTTATTTTTTTGAATCCAATTTATCCGATTATGTGGCGGAGCATCCCGGAATGTTGGCTGTACTCGGTCAAGATGATGCGGATCCGAAGGAGCTGGATAGTAAATTCCCTTTTCTGAAAACTGAAGATACCAAGGATTTCCTGGGAGCCTATTTAAACAAGACAACGAAGGCACCGAATTTGGTCATTCTTGTTATTGAAGGTTTGGGACATGCCTATAGTTCGGAAAATGGTTATATCGGCAACTTTACGCCATTTATAGGTGCGTTGAAAAAACAATCCTTGTATTGGGATAATAATATGAGCTCTTCGGGAAGGACATTTTCGGTATTACCTACATTAACTGGCTCATTGCCTTTCGCCATGCATGGTTTCCTTGAGCAGGATACCTTGCCGGATAACTTTAATCTGTTCAACATTCTAAAGCATAACGGGTTCAGTACAGGATTTTTCTATGGTGGTCATTCTAATTTCGATTTCATGAAAAAATTCATGGATTATAACAAAATTGATAAACTAATTGACCAGGAGGCTTTTGGCCCACCGTATAAGAAGTTGCCGGAAAAAGGAGGTGAAAGTTGGGGATATGAAGATCAGGCCGTATTTAGCAAGTTGCTTGAAGTACAGAAAGTACAGGAGAATCCCTATTTTCATGTCTTGTTGACGCTATCGACACACAATCCTTTTTTAATTAATAATGTAGCCCATTATGAGCAGTTATTTGATCAGCGTATTGCATCTATGGAGCTGTCGCCGACACAAAAAAAGTGGGCCCTGGAAAACCGGACGCAGCTTGTTTCAGTTTTAAATTTGGACGAAGCGATGGCACAGTTTTTTAAGGAATATAAAAAAAGGCCGGATTTTGCGAATACCATTTTTATCATCACTGGGGATCACGCCATGCCGGAGATACCTTTGCAAAGCAAAATCGACCGTTATCATGTGCCACTATTGATTTATTCGCCACTGCTAAAAGAAGCAAAGACCTTTCACAATTTTGTGAGCCATTTTGACATTGCCCCTTCGATACTGGCCTATTACAGAGAAAATTTTGCCCTAAAAACTCCAGCTCAAGTAACATGGATTGGTCAGGGCCTTGACAAAGGGGCCTCAGCAAAAGGAGAGGGGATCGCCATGATGCAGAGCAAGAATCAACTGATTGACTTTTTACGTGGTAATTATCACCTTTCTGAAGACCAATTATATCAACTGGATGGTACACTCAATGAAGATGTCGCCCCGGATAATGCAAAAGAAGAATTGTCCAAGCGCTTTGAATTGTTTAAGCGCAAGAACAAATTGTTTTATACCCAAAAGAGATTGCTTCCCGACAGTGTTTATGCCAATTATTTTGGTCCTTTGAAGAAAGATTAAAATTTACGAATATAACCAAGAATGATATCCAGCTGATTCCCTTTTTCTTTTGGTCGGAATTCTTGGTTATAATAGGTGCCGGAGATCGAAAATAGATTACTTTGTTTAACAGAAAAATTGTATTCAGCACCTACTTTGAATGTTTTTAATTTGTATGGTGCATTATCCAATAGATTATTTCGGTTTTCCTCGGGGCTCAAACCTGTTCCCGCGCTAAACCCGAAGTAGTCATTCGCACCCTTTGTATAGTAACGCACAGTTCCGGTATAAGATTGGGAAATGTTCTCTTCACCGGGTGTGAGGTATGTCCTGAGATTAAACCAGAAGTTTTGGTAATACTTTCCGACAGATGCCGTATACATCCAAATATTGTCACTGAAATAGAGCTGTCGGTATCCGATTTCGCCTTCAAAACTGTTTGGTAAGTTGGCGTATAAGGATACGCCGGTGCGGTATTTGGCAAATATGCCAACATTATTGGAGTAACCTGCTCCAACATAGAGGTAAAATATTTTGGATAGACGTGGATAAGCTTCCATTTCAAATTGTACACCGTTCTCCGCAAACTTATTTGCATAATTTGTTCTAAAGATCACAGATCCGATGGGAGTCGCACGTTTATAGCTTAAGCCAACGATATGCCAGTTATTGTCAAACTGTTTGTCAAAATAGACGAAATTATAGGTTAAACCAATGGCGTTTTTAGCGGTATATTCCTCAATGTTTTTGGCCAAAGACCTTGCTTCCGCATTTTTGGGATCTATTTTTAGGAGTTGATACACTGCATTTTCGGCGACCTCGTAGTGATTGGCGCTATAGTTGATCTTGGCTTTCAACAACAGGAGATCTTGGGATTGGGGGTGAAAAGCCAGTCCTTTGTCGGTCAGCAGGCTGGCTTTCTCAGCCTGGTCATTCCAGTACTCCAGCGCTGCATAAGCTAAAAAGAAGTCTTCATCTTTTGTATTTTTCTTATCTAGTTCATTAAAGAGCGTCCGGGCTGAATCAATCTTGTCTGACCAGGTATAAAGACGCCCTAGAAAGATGCTGATATCGGTATACTCTGGTGCCTGTACAAGCGCCTGTTTCGATAATTGGATGGCCTGCGGATAGTCTTTTGAATCAAAAGCGACTTTACGTGCTTTGGCAAAGAGATCATCAGCTGTGATTTTTGTCTCTTGGGCAATTGAAAATAAAGGCAATAAAGCGAGTGATAGTAATGGATAAATTACTTTTTTCATTCCAGATTGTATAGTTGACATTTAGCTTGCTAATATATAAACTAAAATTAGAAAATATTGTTTGCCAATGCTTGTTTTAAATGAATTTTAAGCAGAAGCTCTCCGCAGATAGGAGAGCTCGTTAAGTTATATCTTAAAAAGAAAGCTTCGTAAAGCGCCAGTGATAGGTATCGACAATAGTCAATTGATTACAGTCTACTGGCAACCCCGCGGCCATTTTAAGCACCTGCATAGCCATCATGCTCCCTATTATCCCTGGTAGTGGCCCCAATACGCCATTCTTATCACAGCTGGGTACTTGTTCGGGAGGAGGAACTGTCGGAAACAGGTCCAGGAGATGTTTACTGCCCTTATAATTAAATACAGCCAATTGCCCCTCGAATCCATATATACTTCCATAGACTAAAGGCTTGTTCAACCTGACGCAGGTTTCATTGAGCAGATAACGCGTCTTAAAGTTGTCACAGCAATCCACGATGATGTCATAGGGTCCTAGGACTTCTGTTGCATTGTCAGCCTCGAGCTTAAGCTGTATCGGTTGAAAGTCAATGGTACTATTATGTTGTTTGATGTAATCGGCTGCACTTTTTGTTTTGCTGACATGTAGCTGCCTTTCACTATGGATCACTTGTCTATTTAAATTATGAAGTTCTACCTGGTCGAAGTCAACTAAGGCAAGCCGACCGATGCCAGCAGCAGCTAAATATTGTAAAACGGGACTTCCCAATCCACCAGCACCTACAATAAGGACCTTGGAATTCATGATTTTTCGTTGCCCCACGACACCGATTTCCTCTATAAAAATCTGTCGGCTATACCGTTCGAAAATAATATCTTCTTTCATCTATCTAACGTACTAACCCTGAGTAATTGCTTTCCCAATCTTTCATCACCGGGTCGTATCCCATTTTTCGGATTTGATTTTTTATGGTTTCCATATCCCGTTCGTCACTGACCTCAAATTGCTCCAGGGCTTGTGGATCTACGACATAGCCACCGGGGTTTGTTTTGGAGCCTGCACTCATTGTTGTCACCCCGATAGGAATGATATGATCCCTAAAGCTTTCATTTTCGCGGGTGGAAATTGAGATTTCCAGATTTTCGTTCCATAACCGGTAAGCACAGATCAATTGGAGCAAATGTTTGTCTGAAAGATGGAAATTGGGTGCTACGGAGCCTTCAGCTGGTCGCAGCCTTGGAAAGGAAATTGAATACCGGGTCTGCCAATACTGTTTTTGCAAATAACTGATGTGGGTAGCCGTAAAGAAGCTGTCTACACGCCAATCCTCCAATCCGAGTAATACCCCCAATCCAATTTTATGAATGCCAGCCCGCCCGATGCGGTCGGGGGTGTCAAGACGATAATCAAAATTGGATTTCTTCCCTTTCGGGTGGTATTTCTTATACACTTCCCGATGATATGTTTCTTGGTAGACTAAAATAGCATATACCCCTGCAGTCTGTAATAATTGATACTCTTCCTGTTCCAAGGGTTGGACTTCGATCGATATTTGGGAGAAATGAGGTTTCAGCAGCTCAATTGCATTTAAGAAATAATTGATTTCCACCGTTTTGTTTGCTTCCCCACTGACCAGCAATACATGGTTGACATCCATGGATTTGAGTGCCATCGCTTCCAGTAATAATTCGGTGTTGTTCAGTGTTTTTCGTCTAATCTTATTGTCCATGCTAAACCCACAGTAGGTACAGATATTCTGACATTCATTGCTGAGATACAGTGGCGCATAAAGCTGGATGGTCTTGCCAAATCGTCGCTGCGTGATCTGTTGTGCTTTAAGTGCCATCTGCTCCAGATAAGGTGTTGCAGCAGGAGAAATTAGTGCCATGAAATCGTTGAGTGTCAAATTCGCCCGGTTTAATGCACGATGTACATCTTGATCCGAGGCGCCATAGATCTTTGTTTGGACTTCTTCCCAGCTGTATTGGTCAAGTATCTCTTTAAAATCGTTCATGGCTCTATATTAAATTAATCGAATAAAAATGAAGTTAACGGACTCGAGCTGACCGCTCGGGAACTGATAGGGCCCAAACCAGCTTCATAAGCTTTACGTCCTGCAATGACGGCCTCTTTAAAGGCTTCTGCCATGTACAGCGGATTATTGGAAACGGCAATAGCAGTATTGACCAATACGGCATCAGCACCGATTTCCATGGCCTTAGCTGCGTCGGAAGGGGCTCCAATTCCGGCATCAACAACTACCGGTACATTGCTTTCTTCGATAATGATCTCCAAGAAGTCCAATGTACGGAGCCCCTTGTTGCTACCAATAGGAGCCCCCAAAGGCATGACAACAGCTGTCCCAGCATTTTCCAGTCGTTTGCAGAGCACGGGATCTGCATGGATATAGGGCATGACAACAAAACCCAATTTTGCCAGTGCTTCTGTCGCCCGTAATGTTTCAATCGGATCAGGTAACAGGTAGCGTGGATCAGGATGGATTTCCAATTTGACCCAGTTTGTTTCAAGAGCCTCTCGGGCAAGTTGGGCTGCCAAAACGGCTTCCTCTGCTGTTCTTGCTCCCGAGGTATTGGGAAGCAAATCTATTGTTGTTAGATCAATTGCAGCGATTAATTCGTCATGTGCAGCAAGTTGATCAATCCGTTTGAGTGCAACGGTAACAAGCTGCGAACCAGAAGCCTGAATGGCCGCACTCATTTCGTTCAGATTGCCAAATTTGCCCGTCCCCATAAATAATCTGGATGCAAAGCTGCGATCGGCTATTTGTAATGTGCTCATGGTAAAAGATTTTTAATGGATGAAATAATATTTGGTGTCTGGGTCACCAGTCTAGATACAGCTATACCATAAACTCCTGTCTGCAACAGATTTTGAATGTCTTCAAGACTGCTGATCCCACCGATGGCGAAAATCGGAACAGCCTGGAGTCCCTGCTGACTGATTTGGTTTATGATATTTTCATACCCCGCTTCGCCTAATAATGGACTGAGCTTTTGTTTTGTATCAGTATGTTTAAATGGCCCCAGTCCGATGTAGTCACATTTTTCCGCTATTCGGCTTTGCACATCTTCCAGGCTATTTGCGGTACCGCCAATAATTTTGGATGGCCCCAATAGCCGACGTGCATCGGCGATACCACAATCCGTTAGTCCAAGATGTACACCATCGACATCCAGTTCCTTGGCAAGCTTCACATGGTCATTGATGATGCATTTGGCTCCGAATGGTTCACAGATCTGTTTTATCTGCTGTGCAAGCTGAATGAAATCTTGCTCGTCAGCTTGTTTCCACCTTATTTGGATCCAGTTGGCGCCAGCATCCAATGCCTTTAGGATGTTGTTCTTCTGTTCTGTCCGTGTCAGTCCCTGCGAGATATACTGTAGTCTTTCGAGCATAGTTGTTGTTTGCATGTAATAAAATGTTGAATAGGGTTGGGGAGTTGCCATAAAGCACCAAGTAAAGCTATTCCATCTGCTCCAGCTTCCATTGAAAGCAGACAGTTCTCAGCTTTTATCCCACCCAGACCGATTAAATGAACATCAAAATTGGAACGGAACTGTAATTGATCCAAGACAGCATTGTGCTGCCCATAACCTGCTTTGGAAATGCTTGGAAATAATGGACTTAAAAAGGCATAATTCCAGCATTTGTCCAATGCATTAAACTGATTGATATGATGGACTGATGTCGAGCAGATGTAGTTCGTCAGTTGCTGATCAAAAAAACCGCCTCGCCGATGATGTTCATTTAAATGAATTCTGTTAATATGAAGTGCATTTGACAGCTGCGGATGAGAATGGAGAACCAGTCTATCGTGATATGTAGCATCTATTGATGCTACATATCGCTGCATTTGCTCATCTGTAAAATGATATTTTCGCAAATGCAAAAGATCAAGTCCCTGTTCAAACAGTGCATGTATGGTCTGAAGTTCTGAACCGAGTTCTTCCTCTGCTGTCAACGCAATGATCATAAATAGATTTCCTTTCCTTGGGCGATGAATTCCTGTGATTTTTCAAGCATACCCTGCGCTGCGCTATCCCTGATTTCCTGTGTAATTTTCATGGAGCAGAATTTTGGGCCACACATCGAGCAGAAATGTGCTACTTTGGCAGCGTCTGCAGGTAAAGTTTCGTCGTGGTATTCACGTGCAGTGTCGGGATCCAATGATAAGTTGAATTGATCCTCCCATCGGAATTCAAATCTCGCCTTACTCAAGGCGTTGTCACGATACTGTGCCCCAGGATGTCCTTTAGCCAAGTCTGCGGCATGTGCAGCTAGTTTGTAGGTGATGACACCATCTTTCACATCTTTTTTATTGGGCAGTCCGAGGTGTTCTTTTGGTGTTACATAACAGAGCATGGCACAGCCATACCAGCCAATCATTGCCGCACCAATAGCGGAAGTAATGTGGTCATAGCCCGGAGCGATATCGGTTGTCAGCGGACCAAGGGTATAAAATGGAGCCTCGTCACAACATTCCAGCTGTTTTTCCATGTTCTCTTTGATAAGCTGCATCGGAACGTGGCCGGGGCCCTCGATCATCACCTGTACATCATGCTGCCAGGCAATCTTGGTTAACTCACCCAAAGTTTCCAGCTCTGCAAATTGTGCGGCGTCATTGGCATCTGCAATCGCACCGGGGCGCAGACCGTCACCAAGCGAAAAAGCAACGTCATACTGTTTCATGATCTGACAGATCTCTTCAAAATGGGTATAAAGGAAGTTTTCCTGATGATGGAAAAGACACCATTTCGCCATAATAGACCCACCTCTTGACACGATCCCCGTCACCCGTTGTGCTGTTAAATGGATATAACGTAAAAGAACCCCTGCATGTATTGTGAAGTATGAGACACCCTGTTCGGCCTGCTCGATCAGTGTATCCCGAAATATTTCCCAGGTGAGATCTTCGGCAACACCTTTGACCTTTTCCAGCGCTTGATAGATGGGGACTGTACCTATTGGAACAGGCGAGTTGCGGATAATCCATTCGCGGGTTTCGTGGATATTTTTGCCTGTAGACAGGTCCATGATCGTGTCGGCACCCCAGCGGCAGGCCCAAACAGCCTTTTCAACCTCTTCTTCGATACTTGAACTCACGGCACTATTACCGATATTGGCATTGATCTTTACCAAAAAATTGCGACCGATAATCATCGGTTCGCTTTCCGGATGATTAATATTATTGGGGATAATTGCCCTACCAGCAGCGATCTCCTCACGGACAAACTCTGGCGTAATATATTTTCCGACAGTTCGGGCACCGAAATTTTCGCCCGGATGCTGATGATCCATGCCTGGTGTGCTATCAGCAAGCTGCTCTATCCGTTGGTTTTCACGAATGGCAACATACTCCATCTCAGGTGTAATAATGCCCTTTCTGGCATAATGTAATTGCGTCACATTTTTGCCCGGAGCAGCAACTTTAGGTTTATGGCTGTAAGCAAACCGAAGTTCGTCCAATGTGGTATCTGCCAGACGTTTTTGACCATATTGTGAACTGATGCCTTCAAGTTGTATGACATCCTCGCGGTCCAGGATCCACTGATCACGAAGACGGGGAAGTCCTTTACGGATGTCAATATCTTGTGTTCCATCTGTATAGGGGCCAGAAGTGTCATAAATACTGATGGGCGGATTGACTTCGATCTGTCCATTACTCAATTTGGTCGGACTCAATGAAATCTGACGCATGGCCACCTGGATAGGGAAGAGTGTACCGGGAACAAAGATTTTGGTCGAATTTGGAAAAGGGGTTTGTGTGATTTTTTCTGTTGTCATGTTAATGGGGAATTAGGTATATTGAATTGAATCTGCTCCATACGATATTATCCGCCTTGTGTAGCGGTTATGAGTAGGATATGATCATTGGGTTGCAAAACTGTCGCGGTCCAGTTGTCTTTGGGAACAACGCAGTTGTTGAGGGCCACGGCAATACCTTGGGTTTTACCGGATAGTTCCGTCTGTAAAAGTTCGGCTAAAGAGCCCGGCGCAGGGTCGAAAAATCGGATTTGATGATTGATTGTTAGTTCCATTCCTTTTA